>JAUWGF010000104.1:0-6597 GCA_030606515.1 Deltaproteobacteria bacterium
GAGGTCAGTATCTTGTCGTCTTTTAGGGGATGCACTCGTTTTTTTCGGATATCAAAGAGCCTGTCCCTTCCATCCTTGAGAGCTTTCTCAAGTCCTGGCAGATCCATGCCCTCTTTTGCCGCAAAGCTATGGGTAGATACAGGCACATGGGGAATGCTTCGCCCTTCTTCAAAATTTCCTCCCTCGGTAATTCCATAGAAGCGGCAGAAAAGATCGCCCAGCTCTTCCCCAAGGTGTTCTTTGACCTCCAGAGGAATCCAGAGATAAAACAGTCCTTCCCTGCCTTCGCTGTCAGCGTCTTCTGCTGAATAGAATCCGCCCTCAGGCGAATTCATGTCGCGCAACACATAGGTAAATATTTCGCGCGCTACCTGGGCGAACCTGACCTTCCCTGTTGCCTGATATGCCTCTATATAAGCCATGGCCAGCAAGGCCTGATCGTAAAGCATCTTTTCAAAGTGCGGGACCAGCCACTTTTCATCCACCGAATAGCGGTGGAAACCAAGGCCGATCTGATCAAAGATGCCACCACTTCTCATAGTGTATGGCGGTCGTAATATTCTCACTCGCTTTGACGACAGAGGTCCGGTCATTTTGCCACATGGCGGCAATCTGCTTGAGGATATCCACAAAACCAGCCATTCCCATCCGGCTGGACTTTGGGAAATAAGTGCCTGCGAAAAAGGGTTTACCCTCAGGTGTCATAAAGATGGAAAGGGGCCATCCCCCGCGGCCTGTCAAAGACTGGCAGACAGACATGTAAATCTTGTCCACATCCGGACGTTCTTCACGGTCTACTTTGATAGCGACATAAGATTCGTTAAGGAGTACGGCAACTTCCTCATCTTCAAACGACTCATGTGCCATCACATGGCACCAGTGGCCGGTGGAATAGCCTATGGATAGAAAGACAGGCTTGTCCTCTTTCCTGGCCTTATCAAAAGCATCCTTACCCCAGGGATACCAGTTTACAGGGTTCCCGGCATGCTGGATAAGATAGGGGCTCTTCTCGTCAATCAAACGGTTTGAAGCTGTTTTTTGTCTTGCATCAGCCAGGCATACATGAATTCCTCGGACAAAAAGTCACAAATAATCCGGTTACTACAGGGCGAACCTAATCCTAAGCCTCACTATCTAGAACACATTGCTTAAAATCAATCTCTTTTCCGCACTCCTTGCAGATATGCTTTTTGTCAAACTCGTCTGAAAAGATTTCTGTTTTCTTCCCGCAATTTGGACACCTGCAAATGAAGGATTTCAAATGCCTGAACTGTTCAAAACCGGGGCAATGCTGTGGCGTGGTCATGAAACCTCCTTGTGCAATCCTCAGAGCCCTTTCTTCTCAAACCAGTAAAAGAGACTGCAAAACACGATTATCAGGCCTGATATAACGATCCAGTGGCTGATCCCCAGTATTTCCGGGAGGGTAATCTTACCGAACTTGCCCCATGCAAGCACATTGGTCTTCAGGGCAGGATAGAGTTCAGCATAAATGGCAGCGCCACACAACATGCCAATGATTCCGAAAAGGCTGTCCCATCTTCCTTCGCCCAGGGCACCAACTGCCGTGCCCGGGCAGTATCCCAGTAAACCCCAACCTGCTCCGAAAATAAGACTCCCCATGATATTGGCTGCCAAAACCGTGGGTTTCAGTTTAAGCTCTACCAGACCAAAATCATGGAGCAGATAGATGCTTACCATGGCCACGAGCACTGTGGAGAGCATGAACTTCACAATGGTAAGATCCTTGAGGCAAAGGGCACCCAACTGCTTGTCATATCTTAGGACCTGGCCTTTCTGGAGCAGAAAGCCGAATATGATGCCAGTGATGAATCCCCAAATGAGTATGTTCATCGACCTTTAGCTCCCCCATATAGGATCCTTGCCATACCAATTCCTGCAAGAAAGAAGCAGATCAAAGAGATGTAACCACTCACTGCCAGTTGACTCAGGCCGCTCAATCCGTGCCCACTTGGGCAACCGCCGGTAAGGCGCGCCCCGAACATGGCAATAATCCCGCCTATAAAGGCAGCAGTCCATCTCCTGACTTTTTCCGGCCCGAACCTTTTCTCCCATGTGGGCGGCACCGCCGTTGCCACAAAGTCTCTTGAAATCCGGGAGGCCAGTAAGGAACCAAAGAATATGCCCACGACGAACATCCACTGCCAGTCGATCCGGACCTTGGTCTTGACGAAGTAGTCCATCTTTTCGACCCGCTCATATGCAAATATCTTTTCTATCAGACCGGCTGAACGGACAAAGGTTGTGGATGCCCCCATATATTTTCCGGTTATCAGGACAGACAGGCACAAGAGAATACCTGCTGCGCTCCCGGCAACATAGGGGGACCAACTCTTTTGCTTCAAGACATTATTCATCTTTCGCTTCGTCTCATTGGCTAGGTCAGCATGGATCTCCAACCCGGCTCTTCCATCATGGGCTGGAAAAACATGATATAAGGGCCTCTCATTAGATGGGCCATAACGCCATCATCATGGATTTTTCTGATCCTGTGATTCACAAACACCTTGGCAAAACCCAGTTGTGCCATTTCTGCTGCATCCCACTCGCTGTGGATGAGATATTCCGGGGGGCTGGGCATGGCATCGGGTGTTTTAAACAAAGGCTTGGGATCTTTCGGCGGATTTGCACCCAGAGTCTGTAAGGACTGTACCATTGATTTAGGATCCATCATGAAGCTCCCTAAAGCGCAGACGCCGATCTGTTTAAGGATCATGTATCCCAGAAAACCGGTCGAATCCGACAGCGCCTCCATGGTGGCGACAGCTCCTTGCTCAAAGGCGTTTTCTCTGCCTGGTTTGACCGTATGCTCGGCCATAGCCACACAGCGCCTGGGTGTGACAAAACGAATAAATTCCTTTTCCTCCTTCATGTCGATGCCAAGGTCGGTAATCTGGCCCATGGATCTAACAGGAGGCATCTTGGCTTTTACAATCCTGTAAACAGGCTCCCATGGGCCCTCGATGACCATGGACAGGCACCTTCCGCACAATTCAAAGGTTCTGTCAAACTGTTTCAGATGAAAGTCGTCATGGTCTTGCCACCTCTTCCACATTGTATACTGGTAATTACGAATGGGGTTGAGTTCCTTTTCCATATGCACCTTCCCCCCACCGTATCGACCGGCCAAGGGCAGAATTCCGGTCTGGATGTTGGCCTGGAATCCCACAAACCCAGGGTGCGTCGCCGTCGTGATACAGACCCTTGGCCCAACCTTTTTCATCAACCGAAAGCTCTCCTCGTTGTTGGCCACTTTCGACATGTTCAGGGCCAAATAGATAGGGCTCTCAGGCTCTTCGCTTGTCTGACGTGCTTGAGCGAAGGATAATCCTCCTGCAAAACTGGCTCCGCCAGCAGCGAGTGCAGCCAGCTTAATGAAATGCCTGCGATCCATTCCTATTCCATTGTCCGACATGATTTACCTCCCTATAATCTCATTCTGTGATTCCGCTGAAAAAACCCAATCTGCGGCGTTGCTTCAATTTTCCAGTCACTGCGACGTACGCTAAGTACGTCTCATTCCTGGAAAATTTTGCGCCTTGCATCTCGGGCTTTTTGAGCGGAATCATGTTTCAGGATTTTTGCAATGTAAACACTCTATTGGTTTCAAGCTTCGATCAACCGAGAACTATCCGTATCCTTCCATAATCCTCTTGAGCATTACACGGTCCACATCCCGCCCTACCAGAGGTCCTTGACTCAGGGCAGGAAAATGCTTTCCAAAAGGAACATATCTACATCATCATGTCCTTATCACTCTGTTCAACAGCACGGTCGATCTCTGCCTTGAGCTGAGGCGGCAGGCCCGGAATATCCACACTCAAGAACCCCCTTACAATGGTGGCGCTGGCTTCATCTTCACTCAGACCGCGGGACATAAGGTAGAGAATCTCGTCCTGAGCTATCTTGCCCACTGCTGCTTCATGAGACATCTCAACCCCATCTATCATTCCCTCCAGCTCGGGTATGGCGTGAATCGATCCGCCTTTGAGAATAAGACCCTGGCACTCCAGATGGGCCTTCACCCCAGGCACCTCACCTATCAGGTCCCCGCGGGCAATAATATTTCCTCCGTTGGTAATGGCACGGGAAATGATCTCGGCTCGCGTACCCGGCTCCGTTAAGTAAATGCGGCCACCCACGTCCATTTGAGAACCAGGGCTTCCGACAAGGAGACTGTAAAAGCGGGCAACAGCTCCTTTTCCAGCCAGGTGGGTAGTGGGATACATCTGGAGAGACCTCACTGGTTTCATACAGATGTAATTATTAAGAAAGAGACCGCCCTCCTCTACCCTGCCCACTGATCTGGCCCGCACCATCATCTCTTCAGCCCAGTAATGAATCATGGTGAAGATGAGCTTAGCATTTTTCTTGACATAAAACTCAGAGATGCCCACATGGAGTCCCCGTTGCAAATGGACAGCAGTAGCACAACCTGTAATGATATGAAGCTCTGATCCTTCTTCAGCAATTATGATGTTATGGACGTTCTGGCTCAGACCTTCCCTTTCCATATACATACATGCCTGGACAGGATAGACGACCTTGCTGTCCGGAAGGGCCCTTATGACATAGCCGTTATGCAAGTCAAGCTGGGCTCGCGCTGTGTACTTGTCAGTGTCCACAGCCACCAGCTTCCAGTAATAATCCTTGACCCAGTCATATCGTTTAAGCGCTTCTGTGATTGGTATCACCTCCAGCCCTTCCTGCATGGAATGGGCATGTATCACCGAAGTATCTTTCTGTACGTAGGTGCCGGACCTCTCGGTTTCCCCGGCATCTACCCCAGCCAGGATCATCCGCTCCTTATCGGCTTTAGACAAGGTACCCAGATCCTCTACATAGCCATGGTGAACAGGTTCTGACCCGTATGCATCAAGGTCTATGTCCGGCCCGAGTTTTGCTGTCTTATCCCTGGCACGCAGGGCCATTTCATCTAAGCCGCGCATCTTACACACTCCTCATATCCGACCTTGCTGATACACCTGAAGATCTCCCTGGGATGAGTCGTGCAAGTCAGTACACCATCAAAGAGTACCTGTCCCTTGTCCGCTGTTACGTAATCCAGTATGAACCCGGTATGCGTAATAATCAGGCCCATCTTGGTCCGTTCTCTGTGCCGCTCCTTCTGTGTCTTTTCTAAGTCCACCCTAAAGTCCCGTTGAAGCAGTTCACTGATTATGTTTCCTATGAGTGAGATATTCTCCAAATCCACACCAGACTCAGGTTCATCAAAGAGAAATAGATCCGCATCCTGCGCCATCAATTGTAAGAGCTCCGAGCGCTTGATCTCACCGCCTGAGAAGCCTTCGTTGACATCACGCGTCAGAAACTCAGAAAAGTTCACCTTTTTCGCCAGGGCCTCCACATCAACCTCTTCTTTTGCACAAATTTTAATCATTTGCCTTGTCTTCACCCCGTGAATGGTGGGTGGCCGCTGGTAAGACATCCCGATGCCGAGCCGCGCCCGCTCATTAACTGACATATAGGTGATGTCTTGTCCTTTAAAGAGAATTTTTCCGCCAGTGACTCTGTACTGTGGGTAGCCCATAATAGTCATGAGTAAAGAAGTCTTACCCGACCCGTTCGGACCAAATAGAATGTGGGTTTCACCCGGAAGAATTTCCAGGTCGATGTGTTTCAGGATCTCCTTATCGCCGAGCTTAACCTGCAAGTCCTCGATCTGTAGCATCTCTTCTCTCCTCTGAACCTCTGAACCCTGAACCTCTGAACGGTTACGATATTTATTTTTGCAACCAGTCCTCGATCTCTGCTCCTTGATATTCTTCCTGCTGGACTGTGAGGTCCAGGTTGATGACAAGGCCTGAATGCTTCCTGACTTCGCTGTCTTCCCTCAATTTCAGGTGGCGCTCCCGGGCCGTCCGGACATCCTCCAATGCCCTCTTCAGGGCCAGCCCAATGGCATTGCTCCTGTCTATCTCGCCAGGTTTTAATTTTGGGGCGATACCATCTTCTGCAATATCTTCAGCAAAGTGCGCAAGGTGTTTCATCTTTTCCATGGCCTGATCCATGATCTTCCAGCCCATGATTTCATCATCTTGGAAGACCCAGGAAGTGCGGAGATGTTGCAGCATCTCCGTGTACTTGCTTGTGACCTCTGCCTGCAACTTATCCAGCAGCTCCTCTGGCAATTCCATTTCTCCCCCTGGGAGGCCCGCTGCCTCTTCAGGGCTCAACTTGGCCAGCTTTCTCTGAAACTTTCGGGCGTGGAGGGCCGATTCCCATGCCTCGCTCTCAAGGACCCGCCTGATATGGGGATCATCCACCTTTTCCGCTTCTCCGCCATAATGGGGAATCAACTTCTCCTCATATTCAATGTAAGACCTGAGTATGGTTGCACGGTTAGTTGGATCATAGGGATACGGAGCCGGTGTGAAATTGGGCTCGCCTCCCAATTTGCCTATGATCATCCCTAGCCAATGAAAATGCCACATCTCCTCCCTGGAGATGGAAATCAGGCTCGCACCCAGAGGCGTATCTTCTCCTTCCATGTAGCCGTGAACTAGATAGCGTATGATGGCCGCATGCTCATCGGCAAGATCCCTGTTCAACCTG
>JAUWGF010000075.1:0-7886 GCA_030606515.1 Deltaproteobacteria bacterium
GCGTTTACAGGGTGCTGCAGATGCGAGGCGGAGGGTACGCAGACGTACTCCCTGTACTTCAAGTGCCCGGCAACAAAGCAGATGCGGTGCCCTGTGAACGCTTACAAAAAAAGTGGGTTGGCAAAACAGACCGCGAGAGAAAAAATGGATTTTAAATGACCCTAAAACTTTGAAGCTCTGTGCCTGGAAGAAAACAAAGCATATTTATAGGCCCCGGCATTCTCCAGCTTGATCCAGCGGTCACCGGAAAGAAAATACCACTGATTACCGTCAAGCTTGGCGACAAGGGCGCCATGGTAGGACAACATTGTTTTAACTTCATCAGGAGTATATGGATTATCATATTCTCCTGTGACTTGCGCATCCTGACATGCCGTAAAAAGAAAAAGAAGGCTGGCGATAATTAAAACCACACTTAGCTGGCACAAATTTTTCACATAAATATTTGAACAATTTTTCACAATGTATATAATTTAACATCCATAGCTCTTAAGTCAAGTGTCACATTTCAGCCGGCCAAAGGGCCTTAACGGCCCACTATGTCAGAAAGTGCTTTTTGAGCATCCTGTATTTTCTTCCTCAACCTTGGCTTGTCCTTTGACTCCTTCACCAGTTTAAGGGCCTCCTGATAGGCCTGTAATGCCTTATTGAAAGACCCCTTGGCCATATATGCATCGCCAAGGTGTTCTGCTATAACCGGATCGTCAGAAACTAACTCATGTGCCTTTTCGAGACAGGAAACGGCCTGGTCATTCTTGCCCTTCTTGAAGTATACCCACCCCAGACTATCTGTTACATAACCATCATCCGGCTGAATAGAAAGCGCCTTTTTTATCAGAAGCTCGGCCTCGTCAAGGTTAATCCCCTCTTCAGCATAGGTATATCCCAGGAAGTTAAGGGCTTCAACGTAATCTTCAGCTTTTTCAATGGCCTTCTTGGCACACTCTATGGCTTGGTCTCTCTGCCCCAGCTTGTCCAAAACCATTGCAAGATGGAATAATAACTCCTTATCGTCAGGGGTTGTATCCAGGGCCTTACGAAGAATCTTCTTGGAATCATGCGGCCTGTTTGCCGCATCGTAGAGGGTGGCAAGGGAGAGCACCCACTGTTTCGTATTGGGGCGATCTTTTAGGCTTTCTTCAATAAGATTTAACGCCTGATCGAGTTGTCCCTTTTCTTTAAGCAAGTATGCCGAACGGACCCTTGCTTCCACGGCAAATTCATCATCAGTGTGGATGGATTCGAGTATCTCTATGGCAGCATCAGGATCTCCTTTCTGCTCATAGGCAATTGCCATATAGTAAAGAATTTGACCCTGATCAGGGTAAATATGAGCCATCTCTTTAAGAATAGACAATGCATCATCATACTTTTTATGTTGAAGACATAGTGTCGCGACATTAAATCCAATTGCAGGATAGTTTTTTGCTGACTGCTGGAGCCAGCCAAACTCTGAAATTACCTCATCTACCTGTTTTTCTTCAATTAATAGCATCAGAAGCCGCTCTCGTGCCTCAAGGTTATTAGGCTTTTGAGCTAACAGCGCCCTGCAGGAATCAATGGATTTATCTATCTTCCCTTGCCTTCTGTAGACATCAGCCAGATCCAGATACACCATTATCAGGTGTGGATTCAGTCTTAATGCCTCGTTGAGATGTTCCTCGGCCTTTGAAAGATCGTCGGCATCTCGATATATCCTTCCCAGATAATAATGTGCCATGAAAGATTGCCTTCCCTCCTGCATGGCAGCCCTTTCCATGATCTCAATCGCCTTTGGATACTGCTTAGCCTTAGCGTAAATAGTCCCGGTCAAAAACAGTGCTTCCTGGTTATCGGCTTCATCACTTAGTACCTCCTCCAGAAGTTCTAAGGCTTCGGCCACGCGATTTTCATTGGCATAAATTCCGGCAAGCACGATCTTCATATCCAGGTTGTCGGTTTCAAGGGCAATGGCCTGTTCAGCCCATTGCTCAGCCTCCTGCACATTACCTATGCCGGCTGCTAATTTGGCCAAATCCTCCAGTATGGCTATGGATTCCGGATCATGGGCCAGGGCACTTTTTAGGCAGCTCAAAGCATCTGAAAGCCTGCCCGAAGACTTCTCCATAACTGCCTGGAGATAATAGGCATAGGCCGCGCCACGGGAAGGATTCACCCTGGCCATGGCATTGGAGCCTGACACCATCAGAACAATGACAAAAATGAAAAAAAGTTTGATCCAAAAACGAAAAGGACTTGTAATCATACGTCTTCGACACCCTCTGGATAAGAACCTAAATCCGGGATTCTTTTTTGAAGAAATGTCCGCAACTTCTTTTTTAGCCTGGCCTCTATTTGTCTTACTCTTTCTCTTGAAACCCCGAAAACCGTTCCGAGTTGCTGAAGGGTCTTGGGCTCCTCGGCTAAAAGCCGCTCCTCGAATATGACTCGCTCCTTTCCCTGAAGTTGTTCCTTAAAAGCTGCAAGATGGCCCTTGAGGCTAGCCCTTATCTCTTCCCTGGCAACACCGGCTTCAACCGCCGTCTCGTCAGTGGCAAAAAAATCCAGACATTTATCTTCAGAACCCTCCTTAACCGGAGCATCCATGGAAAGCTCCCACGACCCCATGCGCTGTTCCATGTCAATCACATCTTTCTCAGGGACGTTAAGGCGGTCAGAGATGAGCTTTGGCACTGGTTCAAAGCCTAAAGCAAGAAGCCGGCTTTTCTCTTTACGAAGGTTATAAAAAAGTTTGCGCTGGACCTGGGTGGTTCCGATTTTGACTAAACGCCAATTATCCATAACGAACTTTAGTATATATGCCTTTATCCAGAAAGAAGAATAGTAGGAAAATTTTACACCCTTATACGGGTCAAACTTTTTTACTGCCTTCATCAGGCCAATATTTCCCTCCTGGACAAGATCTGAAAAATTCTGCATCCAGAATTTCTGAAAATCCAAGGCTATTTTTACCACAAGCCTCAAGTTTGCAGTCACGATCCTGGAAGCCAGTTTTGGATCTCGTGTCTCATAGTAAGCCTTGGTGAGAGTCTCCTCTTCTTCTCTGCTCAACAAGGTATACCGGCTGATCTCTGCAAGGTATTGTTGAAGAGGCTCAAGGGTTCCCAGAGGAACAAGGCCCTCAGACTCATTCTTGGGCACCAGGGTAGAAATTTTATCCGGAGTCTTTTTGGACCTGCGTTTCTTTGTCATAAAGGCTTTTTTTTATACACAATCATTTCAAAAAATACTATATTTTCACTAATCAATTCGTGCTAATACCCCTGTATTAACATTGAGCATCTTGTCCTTTCCCATAAGCAGTTCAACGAGCTTCAGGGCGAACTCGATAGCCGTACCCGGACCTTGACTCGTCACAAGGAGACCATCCCGGACCACCCGATCTTCTGAAAGCTGGGCTTTCTGTATTGCATGTCTACATGTTGGATGACATGTGATGGTTTTTCCCTGGGCAAGGCCGTATCGGTCAAGAACGGTCGGAGCAGCACATATTGCCCCTATAGCCCTGCCGGAACCCAGTTGTTTTTGAAGCATCTTTACTACTCTTTGGTCCTTTGCAAGGTTTTCTGTACCGTCTAAACCACCTGGCAGGACTATCAAATCAAAGGCCTCTTCTGTCACCTCATCAAGTAACTTATCAGGCAAAATCACGACATTGCGGACTGAACTGATTGGTCCTGAAATCGTTCCTGCGGATACAACTTCTAGCCCCGCCCTCCTCAAGATATCAATAACAGCTACTGCCTCAAGCTCCTCAAAGCCAGGTGCAAGAAGGACTAAAATACGTTTTTGTGACATAATTATTACCTCGCTTAAATCCCGCAAAAAAATTTGGAAATTGACAAATCCCTCAATCCCTCAATAATCAGTAACAGATTAGATGACTGTTCGGGTTATCGTCAAGCATATGTCCTCAATACATGGCATCCTTCACGACAAGCCAAAAGTAGTTTACACTTTGTTGGTCTTGTATTTTGGCAGTGAAATTTGAAACTTGAAATTGGGGAAAACACAAAGATGTAGATGTGTTACCTAATTTCAAATTTCGAATTTCCAGTTTCTACATCGGCATTCAATTCGATAATACACACTTTTTCGAAAAAAGTGTAAACTGGTGAATAAAGGATGCCTAACTTTACTACAACAACATGAATTCCAAGTTCAAAAACAAAAAAATACCAAAAGTTGCACTGATAGGACGCCCAAACGTGGGGAAATCTACACTTCTTAACCGGCTTACCCGAACAAGAGATGCACTGGTAGATTCGACTCCCGGGCTCACCAGAGACCGCCGCTATGCCGAGCTCAGATGGGATGGTCTTACAATGCAACTTATAGATACGGGCGGCATGGACAGATCTCCCGATCTGGACCGCATATCCCGAATTGTCCATGAGCAAAGCTTAAAGGCAGTAGAAGAATCTGATCTGCTTTTGATAATTCTGGATGTTAAAGAAGGCCTCACTCCTGCAGACAGGGAAATCATCGACGCACTACGTCCATATAAGAAACCATATTTAATAATAATAAACAAGGTGGATAATCCTTCTCGCGAACTCAATCTGGGTGAATTTTACGAATTAGGTGTGAACGAAGTCATTCCAGTCTCGGCTGAACACGGGAAGGGAATGAATGCTCTGATGACAAGAGTGGTTGATGTGCTTAAGCACATGGACCAGCCATTAAAAGATATTCCGGCAGACCTCGAAGGTTTAACTCAGGAACCCAAGGATAAGCCAATAAAAGTGGCGCTAATCGGTAGACCAAATACGGGAAAATCCTCCTTACTAAATAGACTGGTGGGAGAGCCTCGCATGATTGTTACCGATGTGCCGGGTACTACAAGAGATGCCATAGACACTCTTCTTCAGCGACCCGGCAGAAAGGACATTCTGCTTACTGATACTGCAGGCATAAGGCGAAAGGCCAGGGTCAGTAATAAAATAGAAAAATTCAGTATTATTAAGGCCATTAATGTTATTAAGGCCTGTGATATTGTGCTTATTGTAATGGATATTTCAGAAGGAATTACAGATCAGGATAAACGGCTGATTGGCTACACGGAAAGATATGGACGGGCATGTATTACCCTGTTCAACAAATGGGATCTGATCCAGCAAGACCAGTCATTGGTGAAATTAAGATCAGGGGAGTTGGAGCGGGCAAAGCGGTTTATTCCTTATTCTCCCCACCTAAACATCTCAGCACTCACCGGGAAGTATGTCAACCGGATTTTACCCTTGATAGACGGTGTCTATGTTGATTTTAATGCATTAATTAATACAGGCAGCATCAACAGTGTCCTACAAAAGGCATTAGCAAAAAGAACTCCTCCCATCTCCAGAGGACACCACTTGAAACTCTACTATACGACGCAGGTAGCAACGAAACCGCCAACTTTTCTCCTGTTTGCGAACTACCCTGACGTCATACCATCTCAATATAAACGATTTCTGGCAAACCAGTTTCGCGAGCAACTGGGCCTGAAGCAAACTCCTATTCGAATACTTTTCCGCAAGAGAGAGAGACGCTCCTAGCCCTGCCATCCGCTTAAGGAGTTTGAAGTGCCTAAAGTGAGCTAAAGTGCCTAAAGTTGTGGTGCGCGCCTTCAGCGCGGTTAATATAAGATGGAGCGAAGCGATACCTTAACTTTAGGCACTTTAAACTTTAGTTCACTTAAGGCACTGTTCAGGATAATGCCATGTCAATAAGTTGATCAAGCAGTTTACTAAAGGTAATCCCCGCTGCCTCCGCGGCCTGGGGGAATAGGCTGGTCGAAGTCATCCCGGGAATTGTGTTGGTTTCCAAAACGAATATTTTGCCGGTGTCTGCAAGGATCATATCTGTGCGGCTATAGGCCCGGAGCTGTGAGGCTTTGTGAGCAGCAACGGCCAGAGCCCGGGCTTTCTCTGATGCCTGCTTCGGTATATCTGCCGGGCAGATCTCTTTGGTGGCCCCAGGTAAGTACTTTGCATCATAATCAAAGAATGAATAGCTCGAGTCAGGGATGATTTCAACCACAGGAAGTGGTAAAAGTTCCTCAAGACCCAGGATTCCTACGGTGATCTCCCTCCCCTCTATGAAGGATTCAACCAGAACCCTGTTATCCCATTGAAATGCTTCTTTTATGGCAGGACCAAGTTTGTTTTCATCCGTCACCTTCCTTATTCCAACGCTTGATCCTTGGGTGCAGGGTTTAACCATGAGTGGAATACCCAGGCGGTTCACGATTTGTTTTGTGTCCACTTTATCGCTGCGAAGTATGTGAATCCATGGAGGAGTGAGCATCCCGGCCTCCTGATAAATCACTTTGGCAAGGTGTTTGTCCATGGCCAAGGCGCTACCCAGGACCCTAGAGCCTTGATAAGGTAAGCTAATGAGGTCCAAAAGACCTTGTATGGTCCCGTCTTCTCCGTACCGGCCGTGAAGAAGTATGAAAGCAACATCCAGGCGTGGTGCGTCTTTGACAAGTCGGTTAAGGTCCGTGGCCGGATCATAACGCGTGATATCGTAGCGGCCCGGATCAAGGGCTTTTTCTACCTCTCGTGCCCCTGCAAGGGACACATCTCTTTCAGCAGAGCGACCTCCACACAGGAGTGCCAGTTGTATTTTATTTTTTTCCGACATATTTAGATAGCTTGAAACGTATATGATTTTCCATTTTTTGACAAGACATCCGGAATGATCAGGCAGGCGTTAGGACGCAGGATTTTACTCCTGTTTGAGCCTTCTGAAAAAGGCTCGTTTGAGAGTAATTGTTTACTCTCTGTTAGCTAAGAAGTATGAATGGTCATGCTTGACAGAGCCCTCGCTCAACATAAAGTTACTTGATAGTATAGGAATTTCTTTTTTTTTGACAGGATCAACAGGATAATCAGGATAAACGAAAATCATGTAAATCTTGTTTATCCTGTCAGAGAAGTCCCGCCGCAGGCGGCTAATTTATTATGAAATATTGCTTCGGTCCGGTACCTTCGAGGCGTTTAGGCTTGTCTCTTGGGGTAGATATTCTTCCCCCTAAGACCTGCAATCTGAATTGCGTCTACTGTGAATTAGGAGGTACTAAGAGATACACATGTGAAAGAAATGAATACATACCTGCCGGACATATAAGGGCTGAGATCAAAAAAGTATTGTGTTCTGAAAAGACGGCCTTTGATGTGCTTACTTTTACTGCCTCAGGAGAGCCCACACTCCACACAGGCCTTGGAGAACTTCTGGCCTTTGCCAGGGAGCATACTGATAGACCCCTGGCAGTCATTACCAACTCCACTCTACTCTCTGATTCTCAAGTGAGAGAAGAACTCTGTCATGCGGATATTTTATTGCCCTCTCTTGATTCTGTGGTGCTTGATTCTTTCAGAAGGATCAATCGTCCGGCCAAGTGCGTGGATCTCAAGACCATTTTAGATGGCTTAATAAAATTACGAAAGGAGTTTAAGGGAAAGATCTGGCTGGAGGTCCTTTTTGTCAGGGGGATTAATCACGGTACAGATGAAATCAGTGGCCTTAAAGAGGTCTTAAAGTCTATCCAGCCCGACAAGATTCAGCTTAATACTGTAGTTCGTCCTCCGGTCGAGACATGGGCCAATCCTCTATCAAAAAGGCAGATGGAGGAGTTGAAGGAACAACTGGGTGAAAAGGCCGAAGTCGTAGTTGATTATAGTCATAGCATGGAGAAGGGGGTCCAGCCGATTATTGAGGCTGAGATATTGGATACTTTGCTCAGAAGGCCTCTCAACATCGAAGACCTTCAGGAGGTTCTGGGCCTTGGAGCTGAATCTGTCCAGGAGGTACTTAATCGAATGTACAGCTCCGGTCTGATAAAGACCGAGGCATTTAATGACAAGCTTTTTTATCTTCCCGGTAAAAGGGCCGGTGTTTAG
>JAUWGF010000038.1:0-12506 GCA_030606515.1 Deltaproteobacteria bacterium
AAATTCTGAAGCTGATTTTAGAGGATACCTCCATTTCCCTCGAGGAAATGTCCAATAGAATAGGAATTACACAAAAAGGAATTGAATAGCAAATCATGCGTTTGAAGAAAGATGGAATTCTTGAACGCATAGGTCCGGCCAGGGGGCGGATCACTTGAACGGTCGAGATAACCGCCAATTCTCGCCACCAGTTTCACTGCGGCACCGAGACAATCCGGGGAACTGAGGCATTTTTTTAGCATGGGCTCTCATTACCTTGATTTCCAGATCCGAAAACAAGGCGGGAATAATGAATTCTCACCCTCTGTTTCAATATTCATCTTCTGAGTCGCATTATCTGTTGACAAAAGGCAGGCATTAGCATAGCTTCATAGCATGAAATATTTGAACTGGGATTCGGAAAAAAATGAGATTTTGAAGCATGTGCGTGGGATTTCTTTCGAGGAAATTGCATATCTAATTGAATCAGGTCACATACTTCGAATTGAGGAGAATCCAAGACGATCTAACCAAAAATATTTAAATGGTCCCTTAGCTCCAAGGTCATAGGGTGAGAACAGAACCTATCGCTGCACATTGACCGGAAGGGCTCGCAGCCTTTGGCCATCATTGAGTCACCCTTCCTGCAAGTGAGCTTTCCGTTTGTCAATCAATTTCAACATGGAGGTCACAGTGACAAAACAGAATAAAAAATCAAAATCGTTGTACCAAATCAAAGTTACCTTGGTTGGAAGTAAGCCTCCAATATGGAGAAGATTGATTGTCAAAGACAACATCAGATTAGATGAATTACATTCCGTTTTGCAGGTAGCAATGGGATGGTTTAATTACCATTTACATCAATATAGAGTTGGAAGCTCTTATATCGGAATTCCAGATCCGGATTTTGATATGGATGTAACAGATGAGCGTAAGGTTTATTTGCAAGACATCATTTCCAATCCAAAAGATAATTTTGTTTATGAATATGACTTCGGTGATGGTTGGGAGCACAAAATCGTTCTCGAAAAAATTCTTTCTTTAGATTTTTCTGAATCACCTGTAGTCATTAAAGGGAAAAAGGCATGTCCTCCAGAGGACTGCGGGGGTATTTGGGGATACTCCGATTTTTTGGACGCAATTCAAGATCCAAAACATGAAGAACATGAATCTATGCTCGAATGGGTTGGTGGGGAATTTGATCCTGATGAGTTTGACATGAACTTTATTAACAAAAAACTTAATGATCTGAAATTATAAGTTTTCCCTTAGGAGACAAGTAAAAATAGGTTGTACAGATTGCGCCGTAATTTTGTTTGTTTCCAAGGCGCGTTAAGGCGCGCATAACGAGTTATGTAAGCCTTGACGCAACACAGAAAAGAAGCAAAAGGACAAGCAAGATGTATAAGTTATTTTTACTTGACGACTTATGCAGGTAATCTCACGCAGCTGTCATACCGAGATGCAGAGGGCCTCCCGGGGTGAGCCGGACATCAGGGCCTTCGTTGCGCTACGCCCCTGATGCCGCTCAACTCTGCGCGCAGGCAAGCAAACTTGCCCATGACGGGCGTACACAATGCCATTAACGCCGCCCCCCTATCCTTTCGCTGCACTCAATGGTAGGCGGCGGGTATGGCAAGCTTTCGCCGCAAGAATCAATCAGTGGAAAGCGATAGAAGTACTATTTTTTAATATAGATAGTTGCTCCTGGAGGTATTATATGTCTGCCGTGTTAGAAAGATTAGAACATGAGACTCTCAGTCTCTCGCGACAAGAGCGTGCATTTTTGACTGACCGCTTACTAACAAATTCAGTTAGGAGTCATGGGAAAGGTAGGATGAAATGAAATTTCTAGAGCTCTTCGTTTGTAGTATCGTTGTCTCATTCCTCTCCGTTGGGTGTACGGAGTTAGGTACCTCTGTTCACACCCCGTCCGATGCCGGAGTAAAAACGAAACATCATAAGCATGGCCCGCCACCACATGCACCAGCCCATGGCTATCGTCACAAGCACAAACACGGTGTTGTGCTGGAATACGATACGGGTCTTGGTGTTTACGTAGTTGTTGAACTCCCTGGAACCTACTATCATGATGGTTTGTATATCCGTCTGTCCTCAAATAGGAAGTGGGAGGTTGCCGCCCGCTTAAATGGTCCGTGGCGCATCGCAGTGAAAGGTGAGGTTCCTCCAAAACTCAAGAAGTCGAAGGGTAAAGGTCATCCGGGTAAAGGGAAGGGAAAGAAGTGAATTCTAAGGAACATCCCCCTAATCCTCCTAACCGGGATAAACCGGAATAGTGCCTTAGGAAATTAAAGTTTTAAGTGACTAAAGTTAAGGTATCGCTTCGCTCCATCTATTAATATTAACCGCGCTGAGAGCGCGCACCGCAACTTTAGGCACTTTAGCTCACTTTAGGCACTTCAAACTCAATTAACTTGAAAATATCCCTGGGGAGGTTTTAATGAAAGATATTAGATCAATCAGCCCAAGCACCCAAATTTGCGCTGTTATTGGTAATCCGATTGCGCACAGTCTTTCACCGGCAATTCACAATGCCGCTTTTGCGGAACTGGACCTGGATTTCGTTTATGTGGCTTGCCGGGTCGAGGACGTAAAAAACGCATTGGCAGGCATGCGGGCGTTAAATAATTTTCGAGGCATGAGCGTCACTATTCCGCATAAAATTGAAATAATGAAATATGTGGATGAAATAGCAGAAGTAGATCGTTCAATCGGTTCAATTAATACGGTTATTAATGAACAAGGCAAGTTGGTCGGGTTGGGCACGGATGGGCCAGGTGCGTTAAAGGCCATTGTTGATGCCGAAGTAGAAATTGACGGTAAAAACATCTTAATGTTTGGCTCAGGCGGTGCGGCGCGGGCGATTTCCTTTACCCTTGCCCTGAATGCCAAGCTGGGGGAACTGTCAATTTTGGATGTTAGTGAAAATATGCTTCAGCAGTTGACGGCTGATTTAAGGGCCGGCACGGATGCTATTATCAAATCTGAGTTGCTGACCGAGAGCTCTCTTGCCGCAGCGATGGAGAATGCTGATGTAATCATCCACTGTACGCCTGTCGGCATGCATCCAAGCGAAGATGCCTCCCTGATTCCTGCCGAATTTTTTAAGCCTGAGCAGGTTATCTTTGATATTGTATATACGCCCCTTGAAACCAAACTGCTTACCGAGGCCAAGTCTCGCGGTCTTAAAGTAATTTCCGGAGTCGATATGTTTATCAACCAGGCGGTTTTGCAATTTGAACGTTTTACAGGCGTTAATGCACCTATCGAGGTTATGCGCCGGGTAGTAATGGAACATTTGGGATCATGAATATAGTACTGATAGGATATCGTGGAACCGGAAAAAGTGTGGTGGGAGAGCTTCTCGCCGCGCGCCTCCGGATGCAGTGTATTGGTATGGATGCGGAAATAGTTAAAAGGGCAGGTATGTCAATTCTGGAAATTGTAGAGAAATATGGTTGGCAGAAATTTCGCGATATAGAGTCTGAAGAGGCCCGAAAATTGGCAGGGCTTGATAATGTTGTAATTGATACCGGTGGCGGGGTTATTGAACGTCCTGAAAATATTGAGGCTCTAAAAATAAACTCCTGCATATTTTGGTTGAAGGCCTCAGTGGATGTAATTGTCTCGCGAATTCAAGGAGACACTGAACGGCCTGCCTTGACCGCTGGAAAAACTTTTACTGAAGAAGTGACAGAAGTCTTGGAGCAAAGGATACCAAAATACAAAAGCGCTACTCAATTCGAAATTGATACAGACGAATTAACTCCGGAGCAAGTCGCAGATAGGGTTATTGAAATCTCGCGGCAGGTTAGCTCATAGAAGAAAATGAAGATGATGTGGAAATCACTATTCCCAACAAACATATTGTTGGGGAAATTATTCACAACTCTCACACGGATACCTTGGCAGAAGAAACAGTCGGTATTGCTTACGATAGTGATCCCGATAAAGCGATTGCAGTGATTAGGCAAGCCCTGGAGAAGACTGATATTTATTCACAGCCCGCTTCGCTGATGCACACATCGATTGCACAGGTCGAAATATTTCGGGATCAACGCGCCATTGTCATCTCCGATGTATTACATGCTCATGACCGTCAGTGTAAAAGATGAATATAGAAATCAGCGATCGTACACGTGGATGGCAGCGCACGTATTCAGGTTGTGACAGAGGACCGGAAGTCCTTGGAAAAATCAATTACCGGTTCTGTGGTTCAACAACTGCTATGCGATTGACTATCTGCAGAATGGCTTCTTTCAGGATGGCTGGTGGATCAACAAACTCTAAACCCAGTCCGGTATCCCCCTTTCCCCCTTGAAGGTTTACCCATGCAACCTTTGCAGTTACTACTACCTCGTGGAGGCCTTCAATGGAGAATAACAATTTAAGATGGGTCTCAACAGGAACGGATTTATCTGTGCAGATAAACATCCCTTCGGCAGAGATGTTCTTGGTGTATGAAATGAGATAATTGCTCTCGTGGGAATAGTCTACTTTAAATCGGGCAGGGACCCGGACACTTGCTCTTTGTTCAGTTCCAGACACTCTCTTTCTCCTTTCTTGACTGCAGATTTTACTGAATACATGCAACCAAAAGACCTATTGTATCATCAGGTCTACAGTATCAATCGGAAGATTGCCGTCTGAACTGAAGTGCTCGGGTCAATTTAAAGTAATTTTATACGAATCCCCGCTCTAATAGTTTCCTGTGATATCTTTGACCCTGCCCTGTTGGTCAAAGATTACCACAAACTGACCCCACCGGTTCCGCCAGCATTGCCAACTCGAAGCCGCCATGGGATCAGGAACAACAAACTCAGGTGGATAGCCGATAGCGATCAGGACGCCCTGTTTGCTCATACCTACCATGACCCTGGCGTCTTCAATCCCCTTTTTGTCCACGCTCGACAGACTTTGGACCTTTGTTTTAAGCTTATTGAGATCAGTAGTCAGGAAACGCGCCAAGTGATCTCTAACTGTTGTTACCTTTTTTGTCCGCTTGTGTATTTCGTACGTAAAGATCTCGCCGGATGCCTCAAACTTGACTTTGCCTCTGGAAATTTTGTTTATTTTAATTGGAGTGCCCCATTTCAGCACCTTACCTGCCAGTTGATAGTTGACTGATGACAATTTGTTGTTGTTCGGGTCGGCATGGAGATTACATTTAAGATAGTATGTCTTACCGACCTCGATCTTACTGCTGTCCGCAAGAGCTGATTTGTGGACAGGCATCAAGACAAGACAAAGAATAAATACACAGGCCAAGGACCATACACCGGTGAACTTCATGGTTTTTCCTCCTTTGTGCGCCAGGTCAGCCGGGCATCTCCAAAAAGAGACGTAATATTAAAAGTAAGAATATCATCCGCACTTTTTTCTTGCAAGTGCGTAAGCGCTTTGATAATGGCCAGTGCGTGGTCCAAGGGTCCTGTAGGGCATTGGCTTGATCGGGGTGCCCATCTCTCTCCTTTCCTGGTTAGCAGGATCTGGGGTTCGCATGGCACCTCATTGATCTCGAGATCCTGAAGCACAGGATATCCTGGGGGAGCCCACTCCACGGGATCCAGAACACATGCCACGGCCTTTTCTACAGGCGCGGAATGATCAGATGCCCCTAGTCGTCTAAGTGCGTCTTCCAGCACAGCGCTCTTTGCTTCGACCGCTGCTACCAAGGCGCGGCGGACTTTCTTTTGTGCCATAAATTGCCATGCCGTGTCAAGCGCAGACAAAAAAGGCCATGCAAAGGTAGTCATTGTCAGGGCAGGTCCCCGCAGATCCAGCAGCCGGGATATGTATCCGGCAGCCATATTGTGTACAGAATGGGAAAAAAGGGTCGGGGAGGCCTGGCCCTCTCCATCATCAAGCAATGTGTCGAGAAACCGGAAGTTGGTTTCCAGGGGGCCAAAGGCCGTGCCCACGAAAATTCCCACTTCAACCGGGGCAAGCTCTCTTGATGGAGCCTTGGCCAGGGCCTGTGCAGCAGCGACCACGGCCTGGGTCGTTAATCCATCTGCCCGCCTCAAGGTCCTTTTGAGTGAGGCAGAAACAGACTCATTATCCTTATTGGTGGTCACACTCATTGCCGTCACGGCAACTTTCTGCCTCATGGCCTTGCCTCAATAACCAGCGTTGCATTTCCTCCTCCGAATGCCAGGGACTGTGACATCCCAATACGCGTAGGAAGTGGGACGGAAATGCCCTGTGGTATGGGGTTTACAGGTAGCTGCGGATCTGATGACAGGTAGCCGTGGGTCCCTGGAGTTACTTCTTGCCGCAGTGCCAAAAGCGTAAGAACCGCCTCCAGGCCACCGGCAGCCCCAAGAGTGTGGCCGGTTATTCCCTTAGTAGAGACAATCGCGACGTGACACGATTTTGGCAAAAGGTTAGACAACGCCCTGGCCTCTGCAAGGTCGTTGGCCTTAGTGCCGGTCCCATGGGCATTGATCATTGCGACATCCTGTATGCTGATACCGGCATCTGCTAATGCCTGTACAAAGGCACATTTAAGGCCGCGCCCCTCTGGATGAGGCGCTGTGGGATGCCAGGCATCTGAGGCCGAGCCATATCCCCTTACCCATCCGAGGGGTGTTATTCCACGTTCCAGTGCCTGATATTCTCCCTCAAGCACCAACAGACCGGCACCTTCTCCGAGGTTGAGTCCTTTGCGATGCCTATCAAAGGGCCTGCATTGCTCTGTGTCACTGAGTTGGAGGCCGGCAAAGCCATTGTATGCTATCCTGGACAGCTCATCAGCGCCCCCTGCGACAGCGAGATCACAGGCCCCGCTCGCAATCCACCCCCTGGCAAGCCCGATAGCATCCGTTCCGGATGCACAGGCGTTTGTGACCACGGCCGATGGCCCATGTGTACCAAAAATCCCGTGGAGGGCCTGTGCTAAATTTCCGGACAGGTAATGGAAAATCGGCGAAAGGTCCGGTTTCATTCCCCTGCGCCACTGCTCATAGAACTCTTCGTTGTTAAAAGTGCAGCCTACTGTAGTTCCCAGGGCAATGCCGACCTTTTTACCACGCAAATATTGCAGGCCGATCCCTGCCTGGTTGAAGCCCTCAGCCACTGCGCTAACGGCCAAATTGAGAGTACGGCTCAGGGTCGAAGACAAAAGGGATGGAGATGCTGATTCAAAAAAATCGCGACCTGTTGGCGAAAGGGCCTCGGACGGCGCGGCAAAGACAGGATAACGGAGCTTGGTAGAAAAAAGCCGGTCCGGCACCAAGCTGCAGCGGGCCGTGCCCTTATTTATGTTTATCCAGTGACTCTTTGTATCAGTTCCTGCAGCCGAGATACATCCCATGCCGGTAATGGCCACGGATGACTTGGTATTTTGGTATGCTCGTTTTTTAGTGATTGAGTGATCTGGTGACTGGGCAGGTGGGGCCATACATGTTTACCGATTCATGTGTCGTGATGCCTCAGGTTGCAGAAACGGAAGTACCTGTACTCTTAGAGGTATTACTTTGCTGTGCTTGAACAAAACGGGCAAGGGCCTCTATAGAGGCGAAGGCCTCTTTTCCCTCGTCCATATCCGCTATCTGGACTCCAAAACGCTTTTGCAGCAGAACCACCAGCTCTACGGCATCCAAGGAGTCCAATCCGAGACCTTCTTCGAACAGTGGGGCCTTGTCGTCCATGTCTTCAGGTTTAACGTCCGGCAGATTAAGGTCTTGAACAATCATCTCTTTCAGTTGTTGCTTCAACTGGTCCATATGTTTGCAGCTCCATTTTGGGGTAGGTGTCCTATATCACGATGAGATCAGGTCATCAAGGCCCGGCGGTCATATACCTACTGGTTCCAGAAATCATAGAAATTGTACCACTGGTATGGAAATTGGGTAACGTAGGCCTCAAGTGCCTTGCTGAAACGGCTGGTCCAGGCCGTCAGGTCCTCCTCGCGGTGTTCTCGGTTACGGTATGACGGATGAAACACGTCCCATACTCGAAGATGATAGCTCTGCCTGCCGGTCTTGGCTGCAAGGAGAACTGCTATGGGAGCCCCTGTAGCGGCCGCCAGCCTATAAACACCTGCAGGAAATCGTACCTGAGAGTCAAGGAACTTGACAGTGGCGCTGGGACCTCCTGCCAGACGATCTCCCATGATAGTCACCACTTCGCCTCTCTGTATGGCCGCAGTGGCCTCAACCACACCCCCGAGAAAGCCGTCGGTCTTGATGATCCGGAACGGGCATGACTCGCCCCGCAGATCGAAATAGTGTTTTGCCACGACCTCTTCCTCATAATGCATCAAGGCGTGTACCGGCACAGGTAGATCCTTGAGATGGGCCAGGGCAACCTGCCAGTTCCCGACATGTGCTGTGAGAAGCACCAGGCCTTTACCCTGCTCTATGAGTCCAAGGATAGTGTCCCACCCATCAAAGCTGCAATGTAGCCGGGCAGATCTATTGAGGCCCAGCCAGGCCCTGTCCACCAAAATCTGTCCAAAGGAGTGGACTATTCTAAAGGTATCCCGCCAGCGTTCTACCCGGTTGTGTTTTGGGAAACGTCTCTGGAGATAGGGCGAAGTCAACCGGTGAATTCGCCAACTGGCAGAGACGTAAGTCAAAACCACAGGAACCAGTAAAGCATAAGCCCCTGGCTGACCGGCTATTCGCAGGATGAGGTAAAAAATGCCATGGCCAATGGCCTCCAACCTTTTCAGGACAGCTTTTTGAAAACGAGGGTCTACGTATCGCACTCCGTAGCCCCCCGGGTCCGCAACCAGCGGACAACAAAGTAAGTGGCAAGGCCTCCTGTAAGGCCCAGTAACGGCCCGACGATGAGAGAACCCAGGAGCCATTCCAGCAACCTTTGATGGAGCTGGTAGACCGTGGTATCCAATGACAGTTCCAGCAGCAGGTGACCGTTCCGCATAAAGTAGCCTGTCTCAATACATATCACCGGGACCACAGGCGGGCAGCATAACTGGCTGGCCGCAACAGCAGCAGGCTTGTTAAGATGTAGTCTGTGTGTGACATAGACTATGACAATGGTATGGCAAGCAATGAGGGGAAGGGCCCCAAGAAACAGACCCATCCATGCGGCGATTCCGAGCTGGACTGGTGTACTGTGCTCCTGGCAGATCTGTTTAAACAGTCGAATCGGATGGAAAAGAGACAGATCCATAACTGCCGGGGCCGTCCGGCCTGCAAGACGCCGGTGTGGCCATGGATTCAGGGCCCTGAGAATCAGGCGCGTATGGAGTACGGTCAGGCGAAGATTATCTTTCCACTGGTGGAAATGAGATATACGTTTTCCCTCGCTGGGATAATGCACCCGGACAGGTGTGGAAAGGATAGGGATACCGGCCCATGCGGCCCGGACCAGGACTTCGACCTCGAAATCATAACGACGGGTCCGGATTGAAAGATGGAGCAAAAATTCCACAGGATAAAGGCGCAAACCGCTTTGAGTATCCGGCAGGTCCAGACCGCACTCGAGTCTCACCCAGAAGTTTGAAAAAGCGCGGCCAAAAAGGCTGGCCCCGGGGGCTGTATCACGGGTCATCAATCTGGTCCCGACTACAATAGCCGGCCAATCCTGTGCGGTTGCAGTCTCAACCAATCGTGCCGCGTCCTCAGGGTCCAGTTGTCCATCCGCATCCACGGTAACAATGGTATCGTAGCCCCATTGTGCGGCGAGCCTGGCCCCTGTGAGTATGGCCGAGCCTTTGCCCTGATTGTGAGGAAGACGGTGAAGCCTGCACGGGAGGTCTGTGATCCGGTCCGGTCCCCTGTCCGTGCTCCCGTCATCAACCACGAGCACCGGCCAGCCCGCATTCAAGGCCCTTTCCACCACGGAACGTAGCGTTGGGCCATGGTTATAAACAGGAATGACCAAAAGGGTGTGAAGAAGGCGATGGTTCATTTTGTGCGGGATCTGGAGATCAACATGTCCCACATAGGGCCGACATGGCCCCGTTCATGCAAGTAACGGACTTTTTTGTCCATAATCGAACAGGGATAGACTCGATCGATACGTCCGGCCCATGCAGTCTTGATTTGGTGTTCCAATCTCTCACGTCGAATCTTGGGAGAAAAATAAAAAAACGGCTCCAGGAGCGGTTGTCTTGGGTCTAACGCACCTTCCCCCAGGATCTGTTCGTAGATAGGGGTGCCGGGTAAGATACGAATGCCTGTAAAGGCAAATACAACGCATTCCTTCAGTCTTTCCAGATTGGCCAATCCCTCCAGTACCGTCTCGTCATCTTCGTCAGGGCCTCCGAATATGATGAAGTGGGCACAGGAGATGCCGAGTGAGGCAGCCAGGTCGTTCGTGGCTATGACGTCGTCAAAAGTAAACCCCTTATTGAGGGCACTGAGGGTCTGGTCGGCAGCGGCATCAGTACCCATCTCCATGGCAACGAGTCCGGCTCGCTTAAGGAGTTTGAGCGCGTCTCTTGATACATTCTGAGGTCTGAAAAAGGCGCACCAGGGAGTAGTGTTTCCGGATCGGATCAATGCCTCTGCTACCTGAAGACAATGATCCTGCCCGTCATTGAAGACCGCATCAGTAATAAAGATATAACGGGCACCCATATCCCTGGTAATGCGCATCACGTCATCAGCCACGGCCTCAGGGTCTCGAAGTCGAAGACGATTTCCTTCAAGACCCGGATAGGAACAATAGGCACACCGGTGCGGACACCCTCGCTTGGTCTGCACATTGAGCATGCCCCCACAACCCAGGTAATAGTCTGCAATTGAAGAATCATACCGCACAGGTTGCCACGGTGCATCGGCTGGTTTGGCCCTGAAGATGCGCTCATGTGGTGGGGCACCCCTTTCCAGACAATCTGCAAGCCATGGAAGTATTATCTCTCCCTCCCCTACCACGCCGTAGTCTGCCTGGAAAAGCTCTATGATGGCCTCCGGCATGATGGAAAAAGCCGGCCCGCCCACCACTACAGGGGCGCGGCAAAGGCGGCGAATCAGGGCCATAGTCTCCTGGGCCTTTGGAATAAAATTGTCCGGTGCAGTGCTGTCAACCGTGTCGAGGTTGCGAATGGAGAGGGCAACCAGATCAGGTGGTGATTCCGAAAGCCGGCGGGCCAGGGCCTTAAGGCCCCCATGGCCCAGCAGATCGAACTGGTATGGCTGATGGCCCGCGGCCTCTAGAGCCCCTGCAAGATGGGCAATGCCTAATGGATAGACCGGGTAGGGGGTGATCACCTGGTTGTCGGCAACTAAGAGACAATCAAGCCCCACGGACTTCACCTTTGGCACGGATACGTTTGCGGCGATCAGGGGAAAGGTTTAAGGATTCATAGGTGTTGTCTGCCAGCTCTTTTCGGATTACCTGTTGGAACAGGCGGGCCATACGCAGGGACTGCGACATATCCTGGAAGAATGCCTTCCATGCATAGTGATACATTTGCTGAAGCTTATCCGGGGTCATGTGCTTGGGCCGGAAGCAGACCTCGGCCGTGGTATAGCGCTTCCAGTCGCGGTGGAGGATTCGATTATCCCGCTCGAACAGTGCAGTGATCGGAGTATGGGGAAAGGGGGTCAGGATGCTGAATTCCGCCATATCCACATCAATCTCCAGGAGAAAGTCCGCCAGGCGTTTAATATAGTCTTCGTCCTGGTTATCCGTACCCAGCAGGACTGCCGCCTCCACGCCAATGCCGTGATCTTTCAGCCGCCGGACACGGTTCCGAATTACATCAGATGTGTCAAAGACGGCCTGGTACACATACCAGCAACCCGCCTCTGCTGCTTTAGCGATTACATACTCCTCGTCCAGGATGGGATGGCTGATCCACTTTTTCTTTAAAGGCTTCAAGGCGGCAAAGAGATCCAGGACCCATTTCCGGTCCTGCGCCAGGGAATTGTCCACCAGGAACAATCGATTGTTGTCAATATCATCGATTTCTTTCATTACCGTATCAATAGGGCGAGGGCGGAATTGTCTGCCTCCGAGATATGCTGTGGAACATGGAAAACAGTTAAACCTGCATCCTCTGGATGCGTGAACCAGATCCACCATCCGTATACCCCGATACGTATAACGTTCCTGGTTGAGAATCTCCCGTCTGGCCGGACCTACGCTTTCAATCGCAGGATGGTCGAGGAAATAGTCATAGACCGGTCTCAGACATCCTTTTTCCCAGTCGGCAAGGACTTTGGCAAGACGTCCATCTTCAGCCTCTCCCAGAAAAAGACTGTCTACATGTTCAGCAACCTCTTCAGCATGAAGCATGGCGCTAATACCACCTGCAATAACCCGAACACCTCTTTCCCGGTACCTGGCAGCGATCTCAAATCCTCTGGGCAATTGACAGGTCAGCATCATGGACAAAAGCACCAGATCTGTCCCGGCCTCCAGGTCCAGAGTATCCACATTTTCATCTATGAAACATATATTGTACTCTTCCGGTATGGATGCAGCCAGGCATACCGGTCCATGTGGGGGCAGATGAAACTCTGTCTGCTCCGGCAATTTGGGCCAAGCTGGATATATAAGGGTCAGGTGCGGCATCTTCAGCTTAC
>JAUWGF010000181.1:0-3439 GCA_030606515.1 Deltaproteobacteria bacterium
TGCTTAAGTGGTGAAAACGCCCTTGAAATGACGATTGAACACGATTTTGATGTGGTCATACTGGACGTGCTTATGCCTGGTATGGACGGGATCGAGACCCTGGGGGAAATCAAGAAGATAAGGCCACTTACCGAGGTGATCATGTTAACTGGACATGCGTCCAGGGAATCGGGCATAGAAGGAATGAAGCTTGGCGCCTATGGTTATTTGAGCAAACCCTGTGATACTGAAGACCTGATCGCAAAAATCAACAAGGCCTATGATAGAAAAGTAAAACATGAAAAACGCATCAATATGGCAAGCCGGCATCCATAAGGACATTAATGTCTATCCTGTGATCTGCGCGCAAATGGGGGCGTCGGCCCTTGGAATTCCCTTGACAATGCCCTGAGAAAATACTAAAAATTTTTTTAGTTAAGGTTTTCGAATAGATATATGTTTTGACCGAATGTAATTAGGACTTGCAACTGATTTTAAGGAGCGATATATGAATGAACAATCAACCATTCGAGTTATTCGAGTTTTACTGGTAGACGATGAAGCGACTTTGCTCGAATACCTATCCAAGCGCCTTCTTAGACAGGGCCATACAGTAAAGGCCACTTTCTCCGGCGAGGAAGCTATCGAGGTGGCAAAACAAGAGCATTTTGATGTGGCGGTTGTTGACTTGAAGATGCCGGGGATAGACGGGGTGGAGACGCAAAAAAGGCTTAGAGAAATCCAGCCATTCCTGCAATGCATCGTATTGACCGGCCATGGTTCCATAGAAAGCGCTTTGGAAAGTGGGCACGAGGAAGCCTTCCAGTATTTGCTAAAACCTGTTGACTATGAAAATCTTGTGACTGTTATTAAAGAAGCCTACGAGAAGAAAATGAAGTTACAGGAAGCGAAATTCCAAGAGCAACTGGAAGAACTTCACCGCCATGGGATGGGGGCACGCGGGATGAGAGATGCCATTGCCGAGTTGCGCAAGATCTATGGATTCGAATAGCTCTCTGGAGACCGAGCTGAAAAAGGCCAGGCAAGAACTGGCCGGTTATAAGATAGAGTTACATCAGACCAGGGGCTACCTTCAGTGTATTCTGCAAAATTCTGAGGATATGATCTTTGCTACGGAAGTTGGCGGAATGCTGATTTCCTTCAGCAAGGGCGCTGAAAAGGTGCTGGGTTACTCTTTTACAGAATTAATAGGTACCTACGTAAAGGATTTGGCTGAAGACCCTGTATCATTTGAGGAGTTTTTTAACTCCTCCGGGCAGGACGGCCCTACAGTGCGGTTGGACATCTCCTTTCGACACAAGGAGGGAGGCACGGTTTATTTCAATGTTTCCCTTATAAACCTGACGAACAGGGAAGGCCAAATTGTGGGCACGGTCGGAGTGTGCAGGGACATTACTCTGTGGAAGAAGATCCAGGAAGACCTGGTCCAAATCGACAGACTGGCGGAAATAGGGAGGATAGCAGCCGGGGTCGCCCACGAGATCAATAATCCTCTGGCGATTATTGGCGAGGCTTCGGGATGGGCCAGCGAGGTAATCAGCGACGCTAAAGGCCTAAATCCCGAGGATCGGGAAGAACTGGAAAAGGCCACCAAAGAGATCAGCCACCAGACCAAGCGCTGTCGCAGCATAACACATGAATTATTGGACTTTGCCCGTGGTTCAACCCCGGCATTAATCGAATTTGATATCCACGACGTGATCAGAGACAGCATTAGTTTTCTCAAACCCGAACTCAAACACACATCCATAGAAATCGATACTCAATTTATGCCAGGTCCCCTACTTATGAAATCTGATCCAAAGTTGTTGGAGCAGGTTTTTGTAAATTTCATTACCAATGCCATTCATGCTATCCGAAGTAAGGGGGAAGACAAAGGGTGTATCCGGATAAAAACCCTTTCAATAAACTCGGATGTGGAGATAAGTTTTGAAGACAATGGTACCGGGATCACGGAGGAAAACCAAAAAAAGATCTTTCAACTGTTTTTTTCCACCAAAGCTCCAGGGAAGGGGACAGGCCTTGGCCTCTCAATTAGCCAAAATATAGTAAAGAAGTTGGGCGGAACTATCACTCTTGACAGCAAGGTTGGGGTCGGTACCAACTTCACCGTGCGACTTCCGCTCTCTTAGTACTTTAGTAATGATTTTCGCGTTTTTCCTGGCAGAAAATTCTGAAACACAATTTTTTTATCTTCAAACCTGTTTGGTTCCGGCTTGTCCGGATTGGGTTGGCAAAAAAATGCCTAAATAATCATTTCCTTATTTATGCGGCATTATTTTGCCACTTTCCAACGCCGTCCAATCTGCTCCCGTCTCAAAACAAATTAGAATAAAAGCTGTAAAATCAATATGTTAAATAGCAATACGGCAATCAATGAGTGGCTGGCACATCTATTGCTATTAAACAGTCAACTCGTCTCGTCCGTTTCCCAAAATTGCAAAACCGATCAAAAATAGGGGAGGGGAACCTGTTGGATAAGCAAGAGGAAGAAGGGCTGGGAAGCAAGCACAATACCAGCAAAGTAGAAAACTCGGATCAAGGTCCGGGGCGCCGAAAGAATTTTGGCCCTTATGTGGTCACATTCTTTATCATGTTCGGCGTCTGGGTCGTCCTTTCAGGCAAGTTTGATCCCTTTCATCTCAGCCTCGGGGTTATCTCTTGCGCAATCGTGGCTTACCTTTCGGCCGACCTGTTGCGTCCCACAGTAAGAGGTCTTTTAATTCTGTTGGTCCGATGGGTCCCGTATCTCCTGTGGCTGATGAAGGAGATCTTCAAAGCAAACCTTCATGTTACATATCTTGTCTTCCATCCAAGGATGATGGACCTGATAGACCCCAGAATTGTTAAATTCCAAAGCAAGCTGGAGGGCGACCTGGCCTTGGTCACCTTTGCCAATTCGATCACCCTCACTCCCGGCACTATTACAGTCAATGTATCACCCGATGGTGATTTTAAGGTTCATGCCATTGACAAGGTGTCTGGTGAGCCTTTGCCGGGCGAGATGGAGGCCAGGGTTGCCAAGGCATTTGGGGAGGACTGATGGATAGCATATTTTTGTACTCGAGTCTTTACTTGGCCTTTTTGATGGTCCTTTCCTTAGTCCGGGCCGTGCTTGGGCCAACGGTCCTGGACCGGATGATTGGCGTCAATGCCATCGGGAGCAAGACCGTCGTATTACTTATTATGATCGGTTTTCTTTACCATCGGATGGATATGTTTGTAGATATTGCCCTGGCCTATGCCATGCTAAACTTTCTCGCAGTGCTTGCGGCTTCAAGATACTTTCAAAAGCGTAGAGGATTGTACGATGAAGCGCTGTATCGGTAAAGACTACTCAAGGATTCTCGTAAGCGTTTACAGGGCACCGCATCTGCTTTGTTGTCGGGCACTTGAAGTACAGGGAGTACGTCTGCGTACCCTCCGCCTCGCATCTGCA
>JAUWGF010000021.1:0-15842 GCA_030606515.1 Deltaproteobacteria bacterium
CGGATCCAGGAAGGAAAAACCAGGGAAGATGAGGAGCGATACCGCAGGCTTCTTACAGAGCGAAATATATTGCAGGATCAGCTTCATCGATCCAGCAAGGTTGCCTTCATGGGTGAGCTGGCCGCGGGTATTGCCCACGAAATCAACAATCCCCTTGGTATTATCTTAGGGTTTGTACAGGATATTTTAGAAGAGATTCCTTTGGATGATCCTTTGATTGAATCGATCAAAATTATCGAAAAGGAGACAGCCCGGTGTATAGATGTGGTAAAAAACCTTTTGGACTTTGCCCGGTTAAAGCCCCCTGAGAGGATTCCTGTGGACATCGTTGAACTTCTTGAAGGTTCAATCGCATTAATGGCCCCCAGAATCAAGAAAAATAAGGTGAGTATCAAAAGGAATTTTGAAAGAAGACTCCCTCTTGTCAAGGTTGATCCGCAGCTTATCCAGCAAGTTTTCCTTAATGTGATGATTAATGCCATTCAAGCAATGCCTGATACAGGTGTTCTTGCTTTTGATGTGGGTTTTGTACACAAAGCGCGGTTGCAGGAACTCAGTGATTGGATCCGGATCAGCATATCAGATACAGGCATCGGGATATCCGAAAAGGTTCTCCATCGTGTCTTTGATCCCTTTTTTACAACCAGGGGAAGCAAGGGAACAGGCTTGGGGCTCTCTGTTTGTCAGCGTATCATGGAAGACCACAAAGGAAAAATTGAAATAGAAAGTCGAAATGGATCGGGAACTATATGCACCCTTTATTTTCCGATAAAAGATTGAGGTGGATACGGTGTTGGCAAAGATTTTAGTGGTGGATGATGAGGAGCACATGCTCAAACTGTTTGAAAAAATCCTTACAAGGCAAGGCCATGAGGTCCGAACCGCTGCCAGCGGAACCGAGGCGATCGGTCTATTGGAAAAAAATGACTTTGATCTAATATTTTCCGATCTTGTGATGCCGGACCTTGGCGGCATGGACCTGTTAAAGAAGGTAAAAGCCGGATATACGGACATTCCTTTTATTGTAATTACGGCCTACGGCTCTATCGAATCTGCGGTTGAGGCTATGAAGACAGGCGCATTCGACTATCTGACCAAACCCTTCCGCAAAGATGATATCCTTCTGGTAGTAGGCAAGGCCTTAAAATATTGCGAACTTCGTAATGAGGTCAAACGACTCCGCGAAGAGCTGAAAGACAAAGATGAAGTTAAAAAGATTATCGGAAAGAGCAAAGCCATGCACGATGTGTTGAAACTCGTTGCCAGGGTGGCAGACAGCCAGGCCACAGTCCTGATCCAGGGAGAAAGCGGCACAGGCAAGGAGTTGATCGCCCGGCTTATCCACAACCTGAGCAGCCGGAGAGACAAACCTTTTATAGCCGTGGATTGCGGCGTTTTTCCGGAACATCTTTTGCAAAGCGAACTCTTCGGCCATGTCAAGGGGGCATTTACAGGGGCGGTTAAAGATAAAAAAGGGCTGTTTATTGCGGCAGACAAGGGCACGCTTTTCTTAGATGAGATCGGGACCATCTCTCCGGCTATGCAGTTGAATCTGCTCCGTGTGCTTCAGGAAAAAGAGGTAAGACCGGTAGGCAGCGTTACGAATATCAAAGGAGATGTGCGGGTGGTGGCAGCCACAAACGTTGACCTTGAGCAAGCCATGCTTGATGGAAGGTTCCGAAGGGATCTTTACTACCGGTTGGCTGTAGTCACCGTCGATTTGCCTCCATTGAGGGAAAGAAGGTGTGATATCGCAGCGCTGGCATATCACTTTATGCGAAAATATGCTGCGATTTATGACAGGGAACTTTCCGATATCACGCCGGAGGCTATGCATGCCATTATGGAAAATCAGTGGCCTGGAAATGTCAGAGAGCTTGAGAACGTCATGGAACGCGCAGTACTTCTAAGCGCCGGTCCACTTATTGATGAAACTTCGCTGCCCCTGCCTATCAGGCAAATGATGTCGCATAAAACCAAGCAGTTGCAACCGTTCAAGAACGTAATCAAGACCGCGGGCCGAAACGCGGAAAGGAAAGCTATATTAAAAGCATTGAAAGAGACAGGCGGCAATAAAACAAAGGCAGCCAGGATTTTAGGGATAAGTCGAAGTTCATTATATAACAAAATATCCGAGTTTGGAATTGGGAAATCATAAAAGGATACCGGTCATCGTTATGAAACACTCATTGCTTGTCAGTGTTGAGGCAGCGGTTGAGGCAATGCGGATCGGAGCGGACGACTTTGTCAACGAACTCATCTGTTTTTAATTTTACCGCTTTTTCCTCGGTTTCTATTTCTTATCATATTGCCAAGATACAATCCTATTATAATGGCAAGAAATATACACAATATCATGCTCAGGATTCCTATTGTGGCCATATCTGTCTCCGTCCGCTTGTCGGTTAAAGTAATTATCTGTTTATCAAACACCTAACACATTTCACAAAAATTACTAACAGAAAAATATCTTTAGGAGAATCATAATCCTAATCTGATTTCACAATCCGGTTTTATCTTTTGCCATCTTGGAGCTACAGCTATCGAAAAATCAGGAAACACCTCTTTCACTTTAACAGTCCCGATCTTGGTTCCGTCGGGTGAATAAACAGAGACTATGTCATCCTGCTTGACGCCATGTTCACTTCCAAAGGCAAAGAAGATTAACCAATTCTCGCCTGATGCTTTGAGTCTGTATATCTCTGTGCGGCCTGAAACAGCCATAAGGGATCCTTTGCGACCGGAAAGGTAATAGACGAGCACAAAGAGGGAAACCAGGACAGGAAGCATACCTATAAAAACCCACCAGGGAGCTATTCCCCAGTGCCGTCGAATATATGACCTGAGGTGGCTCTTATAAGTGGAGATATCCTTATAAACACGGATTTTGTACTCGGTGATCCTCTTTTCGGGGATCTCAGCCTCACAGCTTACGGAGAAAGTGTGATTACCCGGCTTAACTGACGGGCTCATTTCCAGCGTGCCCCACCAGGCGTTGTGCCAGACACTGCTTTCCGTGCCGGTAAAATGCAATGTAATCTCACTGGAAGAGCAAGTATAAGAAAGCTGCTCAATCGATTCTATCCGTTTGGACGAGCTCCCGGATATGCGCTGACTCATACCGGGATAGCCAGAATAGATTTTGGCGGTCCGGTCGGCGCCGTCCATAAAGCCATCAACAACTATCAGCAAAGCCACCACACCCAAAAGGGCCGCCAATCTCCCGGTCCATTTAATCCAGAGTGAAAGTCTTTGAAGTTTCATGTATAAATAAGCTTTTTAGCTCGGATGAATAGGCTCTCTTTTTATACCCGACACACTTTCTTCTGTCCTGAATCTCTTAACCAGGATTCTCGCCAGGAGAAGGGTGATGATGATTAACGGAATGAAGTTCTTAAAGAAAATGGGGGTCATATATTCGGGGTTGCACTTGGCCTGCATAATACTGTAGAAAAGTTCCGCCAAAATAAGAATATCCACCACAACGACCACTATCTTCTGTTTGGTATTCATGGGCGGTCGGCGGCGAGTTCTCATCTGGTGAGCTCTGATCATGCTTTTCCTTTGTATCGGATTGTCGATTGCAGATTGTTAATTAAATAACGATTATCAAACTGAAACTCAACGGTCAAGAGTGAAAGCTGAAAGCTCAAAGCAGGAAAACGAACGCTTTTGCTTTGAGCTTTGAGCTTTGAGCTTTGAGCAGTGTGAAACGAGGGGGTCAGCCCAATTTCAAGCTGACCCCCTCCGGTTGTTTCTTTTTACTTCTTCATAATATCTTGTTTGGTTATGTTCATTATCCTTTCTTCATAACATCTTGTTTGGTTATGTTCATTATCCTTATAGCAATGTTCTCTGTTTTTTCAACCTTGTAGGCGACCCTTATGAGATTCCCTACTTCCGGGTCCTTGCCAACCAGGGCCTTGGAATAGTTGACTACCATGGTTTTATTGGTGGACTTGCCGTAGGGATTTTTCTCGTCTTTGGTCGTGTCGTATATCTCAATAGTATAGGTCTTGTTCTCCTCGTCTATTGCCACGCATTTTCCCTGTACCACTTCCGCGGCCATGGCCGCAGGTACTGTTAAGGCAACGGCTATGGCTATGATTAACACTGCGGTTAACAGCTTCTTCTTTGACATTATGGTTTCCCTCCTTTCTTTAACCTGCGTCAGAGCGCTGCCTCTCCTACTCGCCTGCGGCCTTCTTTGCCCTGAGCTCAGCAAAAGCGCCCTTAAGACAGATTCTCAAAATAACAGCACAGACCCAGGCGACTATACCCAGAATGAGAACCCCGGCAATTGTAGGCTGGCCAAACTGCTTGAGAATGATGGAGATCATGCAGACAACGATGCAGATCATAAACCAGAATATGATCCCCAGGCCCCTGGCGTATTTGGTGGCGACCGTTCCTATCTGGGCGCCTATGGCAGCGCCGCAAAGCATGACAACCACTGCGATCAGCTCGATCCGCCCCTTCAGGGTGTAAGTAAAGGCCCCGTAAAGCCCTGAAATCATTACCTCAAAGAGGTCCGTGCCCACAGCCACGTGAGTAGGGCATCCTACAAAATAGATCAGGGCGGGCATACGGAGCATACCGCCGCCGATGCCTAAGAACCCTGCCAGGACACCGGTGATGAAACCGACTATACCCGGAAGCCACAGTGAACAACGAAACCCTGCCTGCGGGAAGTTTATCATCGGGGGTATCTTCAGCTTATGCATGGTCTTGTACCACTCGATCCCGCGTCTCCTTGAGACGTCTTCTCCGGCTTTCGCTTCCCTTTCTATCTTTCGCTTCCCGAGAATATCCTTGAGAGTCATTGCAAAGATGACGGACAGGAAGCCGACGTAGATCCACCGTATCACAGGTCCGACAAGGCCGATTGCTTCCAGGTACATGACAAGCCTTGCCCCAATCTCAATCCCTACCATGGTGAAGACGAGCATGGCCACCCCGAGCGGGACATCCACGTTGCCAAACTTTGCGTGCCGGATAGTGGCAATCATCGATTTTCCGGCAATATGGGCAATATCCGTTCCAATGGCAAAAGCCATGGGAAAGCCTAAAATATTGAGCGCCGGGGTTACCAGCCATGCGCCCCCCATGCCAAAGAATCCGCCGATAACGCCCACGGCAAATCCTATGAGGACAAGACCCGGCCAAAAAATGTCAATACCCGAAATGGGCATGTACATCAAATACCACGCTGTTTCCATAAGTTTAACCTCCTTTCATCATAAAATCGCTGCGCGATTTTATATACAGAATTCTTGCGCTGCGCGATTTTATTCCCTCAACTCGCGAGACGTCAGGTCGAGTCCTGTCCTTGACATGATTACGTCCATACCAAATCCAAGGCCCGAGCCGAGAGCCGTGATAACGACCACCGTCCAGATGCCAAACATGAGGAGATTCTCATTATACATATTGGCAAAATAGAGAAGAACACCTGAAAGGGCACGAGTATCAGCCACATGAACTAAGAGTTTCGCCTTTTTACCAGCAGCCCAGACCGGCTCAGGGATCAGCAGGTAGACCATGGTTAAAATGGTTAAAAAGGGAAACACTCTGTAAAATAACGCTCTCATTAGAAATACCTCCTTTCATAAAATCGCTCCGCGATTTTATTTACCGTACCACCAGAACCGAACAGGGGGCGTGGGCCGCTACCCTTCCGGCCACACTTCCTAACATGAAACGCCCGAGTCCTGCCATGCCCCGGTGTCCTATTACAATGAGATCTGTTTTGGATTCTTCAGCATATTTGACAATGTTGTCTGCCGGAGATGCCCCTACCTCAACCCGGGCTTGCGGCTTAATGCCTGCTTTTTCAGCCACTTCAGTGGCCTTATTCACTGCCCTTTTCGCCTGATCCTTGAATTTGTCAGCATAGCTGATCGGAATCTCCTCCACATCCTGAAACTCCAGGGCCACCGACATCACGGTCAATTCCGCTCCTTCCTTCCTGGCCATCTCGATTCCCTTGTCAAGCGCCTTTAGCGCAAACTCAGAATTGTCTATAGGAACCAAAATCTTCATATTTTATCATCCCTCCTTTCCTTGCCAGATTTTACGATATAAGTTCATCAAATTTAAAGCAAGATGTATGCCACCTAAAATCGCTTGACGAATCTCGCAACAGGTGATATTTGTAATTTCCGGGTATTACATCTTGTGAGAAAGCGTTTTCATAATAAAGTGATTTTATAGGGTTAGGCTATGCATATTCTTGGTTATGATTATCAGTTTCCCAGATTCTTGTCGATGCGCCGTGGCTTTAAGACGTGGCGGCTGCGAACAAAACTCCTGGTAACATTGATCCCTTCCGTGGTCATTATCCTTATTCTGACCGGCTATATAACCATTTGGTTTTCCCATAAATTTTTGAATGAAGCAGTCAAAGGAAGTCTCCAGATCCAGACCGACACCCTTGCCCGCGAATTTGAAATTTTTCTCCAACAATGCAAAGACGATTTGCGCATTGTGGCACAAAGCCCTATTGCGAGATCAGAATTCCATCGTTTCCTTGAATCTCGCAAGAATATAACCGGAGTACCATACAGGGAGCTCTGCTATATCTCGCAAAAAGGGGAAGACCACATATATATAGTAGTTGCGGGCGAGTATATATCTTCTATTCCAGCCGAGCATGTAGCCATGGTCAGCCCGAGTCCTTTTCTCCTGTTCGAAAATGTTAGTGAGTTGAAGAATGGCGAGGTCTGGATTTCAGACATCATAGAGGTCATCTATCCTTTTGCAGTAGAAAGCGCGGATAACCATAGGAAATCGGTCAGGATCATTCGCTTTGTGACGCCTCGCTATGATGAGGATAATTCACGGCAGGGGTTTTTGCTGCTGTCTGTTGATGCTTACCATTTTCTGAAGATATTTTTGCAGATGAATTCCCCGCATTCCTCTGTGTTCACCCATACGAGCGCCGCGGGTCCAGTATATGGTTATCTTTTTGATAAACAGGGATCCATTCTGTTTCACTCAGACGAGACTCCAGGGACCCTCACTGACCCTGGACCACCCGAGATTCAAAGAGACATGGCCGGAAAACCTGGTTCAGGATTTGCTTTCAGGCCCAGCCCGCTGGAGAAAGATTATTGGAAAATTGTAAAGGATGTCTGCGCAGGGAAACATGGATCGATCAAGATGATTGCCCTGGGAGAATATCGCAAATCATCAAGCAATCCCCATTTTCACGGCTATGCCCCTATCCATTTCAAGATTGCCCCTGATCGGAAGCCAATGGTGTTTGGCGGGGTTGTTCTTATGGACAGAAGCAACCTTACACTTTGGGCCGGATACAAACAGATTGATGTAATATTTGTGGTGACCCTGTCAACCATTCTTATTATCTCCATTTTGATCTTTGGCCTGAGCCGGATCATTACAAGGCCAATTCTCGATTTAGCCGCAGCCGTAAACCACGTTCAAAAGACAGGGAAGTTGCAGGAGATCACATTGTCAAAGTATGACGACGAAACGAGCAGCCTGCAAAAGGCGATCAACAAGATGATTGTCACTTTGAGAAAACAGATGGAAGAGATCCGGCTCAAAGACAAAAGGATCAAAAAAGAGAGCGCGAGGGAGAAGTCACGGCTGGAAGAAGAGGTAAATGCCCTTAAGAAACGTCTTGAATCCCACGATATTGAAGAGATAGTTGGGTTTGGTCCGGTCATTGATGCCCTGAAAGCAGATATCTTGAGGGCTGCCTCTGTAGATGCCGACGTCTTGATCATTGGAGAAACAGGAACCGGCAAACAACTGACCGCAGAGGCGATCCACAGGCACAGCAATCGAGCAGAAAAACCTTTTATCTCAATAAATTGTGGGGCGCTGGATGAGAATCTTCTCTTAGATACACTCTTTGGCCACGTCAAAGGAGCTTTTACTGAAGCGAGGGCTAACCGCAAGGGGGCTTTTTTGGCTGCGGATGGCGGAACCTTGTTCTTGGACGAGATAGGAGCGGCCTCACCCAGGGTCCAGCAGTCACTGTTGAGAGTAATTTCTATGCGAAAAATCAAACCCCTCGGGAGTGACGACGAAATCGATGTGAATGGTCGGCTGATTACCGCAACCAATGTGAACTTAAAGGAATTGATTCAAAAAGGGATTTTTCGGGAAGACCTTTACTACCGCTTAGAGGTCTTAACCATCCGGACCCCCTCCTTGAGAGACCACAAGGAGAATATCCCTGTTCTTGTGGGCTCTTTCTTGAAACAGGCAGGCCGCCTCATGAACAAGGAAGATGTCGGCATCACCAAGGGCGCCCTTGAAAAGATGAAGAGTTATGACTGGCCTGGCAATGTCCGTGAACTCATGAACTGTGTGACCCGGTCCGTGGCCATGGCGGAAGGAAAACTCATACTTGACGATGATATAAGATTAGGGGAGGTGGAACCGATTCGCTTTCCCAAGAAGACTGTGGAGGGGTATCAATCTCAAGCAGTCAGGCCTGAGCCACCGACTCAGGAAAGCGAAGCGATCCCCCTTGAACTTAATGCGCGACAGAAAAGGGCATTCCCATTTATCCTCCGCAAAGGAGAAATCACCCGTTCAGAATATCAGGACGTGGCTGGGAACAACCTTCCGTCCCGTACAGCCCTATACGATTTGCACGATCTGGTCAAAAGAGGACTGTTGAAAAAGATCGGCAGCGGTCCAGCAACTCGCTATCGTCTCGCAAAATTGCGAGATACTGCCTGATAATGACGCTGTTTTTGCGCAATAACTTAAAACATCTCGTCAAAAGTCGATGAATTCGTAAAAAGTCATACACTAAGTCATTGCGAGGAGTGCAACGGTTGCGAGGCGGAGCCGAAGCAAACTCGGAGCCAGCGGTTCACAAAAGCCAGGGGCATTGCTAAAAATCAACCCTGAAGAGATTCCTCGCTACGCTCGGAACAGGCTCCGCAATCTAATAAATACAAGCAGTTATCTTGTAGGAGATTGCTTCGCTTCGCTCGCAATGACAAGTTTTTTCTCGTCGCCACGCTGCTCGCAATGACGATAGTGGCACACACCGTGAACCGTTACTTTTTTCTCCTCAGTGTCTTTACCATGTAGACCGCAACAGCGGCAAGAATCACTGTTCCTACAGCAGCCAGGATAAGAATGTCAGTTGTCATTACTTTCACCTCCTTTTAAATTAGTAAAAAGTCATATTTGAACTTATAAAATCCCAAATTTCAATATTCAATGAACAAAACATGTCCGCCAGAGCACTTTGGCGGATTTAGGTCATTTTCACCCCCACCCTGCCTTCCCCCTTCAATGGGGAGGGTTTGGGTGTGGGTGAAAATCTGGTTCAAGAACGATCTTTTCCAGCAGGCTCTGCAACTTTTCCAGGACAAAAGGTTTGATTAACAAGGGAGTCCTCTTCAATTTTGTTGATGAAGAGCGATAGGCAGATATATAAATAAATTTTGTTTCAAGTTTTTTTTGCCTGGCCCTCTTTCTCAGGGTAAATCCATCCATGCCCGGCATCTCAATATCAGTGATGACCACGTCATACGAATTGTTTTTCAGTTTTTGCCATCCTTGAAGGCCATCAACCGCCTCATCCACCTTCCAGCCATTTGAGGTAAGATACAGGACCAATGAATGCCTAAAATTCTTATCGTCGTCCACGACCAGTATTCTCATGGTACGCTAACCCGGACAAGCCGGAATTCAGGAATTGTGAATTCAGGAATTGGGGAATTCCTTAATCCCTAAATTCCTTAATCCCTAAATTTAATTGTTAAGTGTTGGAAAACAGAAAAAGACACGAATTTCACAACGAACTACCGTCTTTAATAATATCTACAACATCAAGATTCATGCCACAATATGTGCTTAAATCTAACCTACCGATATTACAGGATATTACTCCATGCCGAGAGGGGCGCTTGCGTATGTTTGTTTCAAAATGAGACTGCTGAAAATAAGGAAAGGATCAATTTGAGACGTTTGAGGATGTGTATGCTTTCAATCGGCGGTGCAATGTGGCCCTGGATATCTTAAGAATCTCACAGGCCTTTTTCTTGTTCCATCCGGTTTTTTCCAGGACTGAAAGAATATAACTTTTTTCAAGATCGCACAGACTCGCCGGTTGCTCTAATGAGTAAACCGGCTTTGTCTCCTCATGGATCAGTTTCTGAAAAGCGTTGGGCAGGTCTTCAATATCGATGCAGTTCTTGGGCGTAATGGCCACGGCGTAACGGATGGTATTTTCCAATTCCCTGACGTTCCCGGGCCAGGAATACCTTAAAAAAATATCATATACCCTGGGATGGATCACGTCCACCTGTCTATTCATCTCTGATGAAGAGGCTTTCAAGAAGTGCCGGGCCAGAAGAGGTATGTCTTCCTTTCTGGCACGCAACGGCGGCAATTCAAATCGGCAGGCGTTAAGGCGAAAGAACAGGTCGTCGCGAAACCTGCCTGCCTGAATCTCGTGTTCAAGGTTCCTGTGAGCGGCAGCGATTATTCTCAAATCAGCTTTTCGGGTATTTGTCTCTCCCAGCCTCCTGAATTCTCCGTTTTCCAAAAAACGTAATATCTTCACCTGGAAGGATAGGGGTGCATCTCCGATTTCATCCAGGAATATGGTACCTCCATCAGCCTCTTCAACCAACCCCTTCTTGTGACTGGTTGCCCCGGTAAAGGCACCGCGGGTATGTCCGAATAGTTCGCTTTCCAGCAGAGTCTCCGGAAAAGCGCCACAATTCAAGGCAACAAAAGCTCTCTCTTTCCGATGGCTCATATGGTGCAGTGCAGCGGCAATCAGCTCCTTGCCCGTTCCACTTTCCCCGGTCAGTAACACACTAATATTTTGAGCAGCAATCAGATGGACTTTTCGTAATATCTCCTGCATTTCACGATTTACGGTAATAATATTTTTGAAGTCGTATTTGTGGATTAGAACACTTTGTAAAATACGTATGGTCGACTCCAGTTTCTGTCGTTCCAGGGCCTTCTCCGCAGCCAGGATAATCTGATCTTCAGTAAAAGGCTTGGTAATGTAGTCGATGGCTCCCGATTTGATAGCGGTAACAGCACTATCAATAGACCCATAGGCGGTCATCATAATGATGGATGACGTAGGGCATAATAGCTTGATCTTTTTGATCAACTCTAACCCATCAATATCTTCCATGACCAGATCGGTGATAATGAGATCAAAGATGTCCTTCTGGACAAGCTGGAGGGCCTCATTCCCTGTGGCCGCTTCTTCAACCTGATGGCCGCTTAATTGAAAGGCAATGGCTGTGCTGCGGCGCAGTCCCTTTTCGTCGTCTACAATGAGTATACGGGCCATTGTACTATTTTCGATTTTCGATTTTCGATTTTCTATTTAACCAAAACGACATGGTGACTCTGTAATTCGTCAATATCTCAATTCCTGAATCCGTTTGACTTTAGTTCACTTTAGGCATTTCAGCTTACCTCATCTAAAGGCAACATAATGGAAACCGACGTGCCTGAGCCTTCTTCACTCTTAACCTCAATATCTCCACCATGTTCCTCCACGATCCTTCTCGCTATTGACAGGCCCAGGCCCAATCCCTTGGCCCTGGTGGAAAAAAACGGTTCAAAAACCCTTTTTATGTGCTCCTGAGGTATCCCTCTCCCGTTGTCGTGAATGCTAATCTTGAAAAAGGGGTGATGATTTAACATCGCTTTTTCAGTAGTAATCGTCACCAATCCCTTCCCCCTGGCGGCCTGCAAGGCGTTGATCAACAGATTTTGAACAGCCGTTCTGATCTGACCGGCATCCACCTGCACCGGGGGCATGTCTTCAAAAAGGCACTGAATTTGACACTTACCCATCAACTCTTTGTCCTTGGTCAAAAAGGTGACCATCTCGGATAACAATTTGTTGATATCTGCGTTCGTATGTCGGAGTTTCTTAGGGCGGCTGTAAGTCAGGAAATCGTGAACAATGTTATTCAGCCGTCCGACTTCCTCGGCCATGATCTCCATAAGTTCCTGCTGCGGTCCGGCCAGAGTCAGGCTTTTGCGAAGCAGGCTGATGGAATTGGACAGCGCACCCAATGGGTTGCGAATCTCATGAGCAATGGAGGCGGCCAGCCTTCCCATAGCGGCTATGCTTTCTGATTTGATAAGCCTTTTCTGGAAATCTATTATCTTCTCTTCCGCCCTTTTGATCTCTGTTATATCCTCTTCATATACAGTTACAGAGGAAATTTCACCTTCCGCACTAAAGGCTGGAAAGTAATTGTACCGGAAAAAACCCCCCAGCACCGGATGCTCTTTTTCAAAAGAAAGAGTTGTTCTTGATCGAAATACCTCCTCCAGCGCACATTTCTGGCATGCTTCTTTCCTTCGGTAAATAACCTCATAACACTTCCGCTGCTCTGCGTCATCCAGTTCATAATCGGCCAGGAAGGCCTCGTTGGCCTTAAGGATGCGAAACCGGGAATCTATTATGAAAATGTGGGCGGTAATGGCATTAAAGGTAGACTCCCATTCTCTTTTGTCCTGGCATACCGTTTGAAAGAGGGTAGCCTTTGCAATGCCGATGGCAATCTCTTCAGCGATGGACCGCAGCACTTGAATCTCTCTGTCCAGGAACTCTCTTGGCACACGGCTGGCCAGGCACATAACCCCGACCAGCTCGTCTCCGGAGTATAGAGGCAGGGTTACCATAGATCGTATGCCCCGCCTTTTTAGTGCTGGGGGAAGGAGAGAAATCTTATTGGTTACAACCGGACTCTCTTTGTCGTGCGCTTTGCTTAAGAAATATTCCGGCCGGATTTCACCGAGAAAGTCCTTCCAGATTTCTCCGCTTGCATCCGGATCTGCAAATGATTCCCACTTATTTGCCTTTGGATCCCTGATATGAATCCATGCCATATCCATGTCTAACCAGCGTCGCACCTTTTTTACAGTTTCTTGACTTATGGTGTGAACGTCCAAAGATCGGTTTACGGTATCGATGATACTGTTCAAAACAGAAAGTTCCCTGGCGTGTTGGGAAAACTCCTTCCTGACTTTCTCTATGGTCTCCCTTTCATAAATGGCCTGCTCATCTTCGAGTTGTAAGAAGTCCCAGAACAGGTTGGCAGCGTCGTGATCCATGATGCGGATATGCCTCGCTTTAGACTCAACGATCTCATCGCGCACTCCCTTTTTCCCGGTCACTTCTATGATCAGGTCAAGCGACCCAAGTTTATAAAAATCATGATAATCACTGGTAGTAAAAATGCCTTGCCTCCGCGCATATACGAGCCCTGGTGCCCGGCGGTTGGGGTCGGCTACACCGAGCACATTCATCCGGAATCTCTTAAACTTGTGTTCAAACACCATCTCCAGAAGGGCTTTGCAATGGACACCCCCTCCAACAATGGCCACATTTAGTGTCTTTAAGGTCTTTAAAATCGTATCCATAGACCTTAGAGAAAAAGATTTTGGGGTTATCAATTTCTTAGCTTGCTTTGGCAAGGAGCTCTCCTAATTCACTTCTCTCCAGAACCTCTTTTTCCATCAAGACTCTGGCCACTGTATCCAGGTCAGGACGTCTTTGCATAAGTATTCCCCTGGCCCTTTGGTATGCTTCGGTTATGATCTTGTGCACCTCTTCATCAACTTGCCTGGCTGTATGTTCACTGTATTCTTTGAGCGGACTATACTTGGTATCTAAAAAAAGCGGCCTTCCTTTCTCAAGGGTAAGAGGCCCCAATTTATCGCTCATCCCGTATGTCTGAACCATACTTCTGGCAATCTCCGTAGCTTCTTCCAGATCCCTCTGGGAGGCTGTCGAAACCTCTCCGAAAATGACCTCTTCTGAGGCCCTGCCACCTAACAAAACAACTATTTTATCCATCAGTTCCGACTCTGTCAGGAGGTAACGGTCTTCTGTAGGGAGATGGACGGTGTATCCGAGAGCGGATATTCCCCGGGGAATAATGGAGATCTTGTGAACCGGATCAGCCTGTGGCAATGACAGGGACACGATAGCATGTCCTGTCTCGTGATAAGCCACGATTTCCTTTTCTCTGACATTGATCAATTTGTTCGTCTTTTCCAGTCCTGCGGCCACGCGCTCAATGCCTTCTTCAAAGTCGCGTATTTCCACGGCCTCTTTATCCCTTCGTGCCGCCAATAGGGCCGCCTCATTGACGACATTTGCGATCTCTGCTCCCACCATCCCCGGTGTACAGGCGGCAAGCTTCTTAAAGTCAACATTCCTGGCTAATCTTACATTTCGGGCATGGATTACAAATATTTGTTCCCGCCCTTTCAAATCCGGCCGGTCCACTACGATATGCCGGTCAAACCTGCCCGGTCTGAGCAACGCCTGGTCCAGGATCTCAGGACGATTGGTTGCGGCAAGGATAATGACCCCTTTTTGGGGGTCAAACCCATCCATTTCCGTGAGCAACTGTGTCAGGGTCTGTTCATGCTCTTCTGCTCCGGAAACACCGCTACTGCCTCTGGCCTTGCCCACAGCGTCTATCTCATCAATAAAAATAATGCAGGGTGCCTTCTTCTCTGCCCGGTCAAAGAGCTTTCTTACCCTGGCAGCGCCGACTCCGGCAAACATCTCGACAAAGGCCGAGCCAGTTATACTGAAAAAAGGCACATTAGCCTCTCCGGCAACCGCCTGGGCCAGAAGAGTCTTACCTGAACCCGGAGAACCCACCAGCAGAACGCCCTTCGGGATTCTGGCCCCGAGGTTCTGGAAGCGGGATGGGCTTCTCAAGAATTCTATGACCTCCTTCAGCTCTTCTTCTGCTACAGCGAGCCCTGCTACATCAGGGAAAGTAACGTTAGACTTCTTTTCGACAAACGGGCTGCTCCTGGCGGATCCATAACCCATTTTCCTGAAAAAGATAAATCCTGCCACAATGAGTATGCTGGCTGGAGCAATCCAGGAAACAACAGTCATTACCCAGGCATGCCCGGTTCGGGATTGGTAATGAATCCCTAATCGATCCATCTCCTCCACCAATCTGGGATCTTCAACGCGATTGGTTGTAAAAGTATGTTCTTTTTGTATCTTTCCAATTGATTTATCATCCGGCTGGATGCCTCTCATCATAGCCAGAGACTTAATACCATCGTTGGTCAATTCTCCCTCAATGCGCTCCTTATATACGACCACCCTCTCTACATTTTTTTTCTTCAGGAGGTTCTTGAATTCACTATAAGAGATGTTCTGTGATGGCCGTCCGGTGATATAGTTGTGAGCAAGGATGACAGAGATCACAGCCGCAATGAAACACAGAATAAAAGTTATCTTTTTTTTCACCTGAAGTTAGCTCCGCTCCCGCCTGCCAACGCCTGGTTAGCTTGGCAACCACAATGCCGGCGTACATGGCTATGGCGGGCAGGTCGCTCCGCCCCAAAATCGTGGCTGAAATTTGAACGGGATTGCCCCACTATTGACTTAAGCTATATTTTATATATAGAATAACTAAGTTTTATTGTCGAGCTGTTTTTGTTATCACCCTGTTCTAACTATTGATAAACTCGTAAAAAGTCCAAAAATACCATTTTCCGTCATTCCGGCGAAAGCCGGAATCCAGTCTTTTCAGGCAGTTACAGGCCATCTGGTCTCCGGTTTTCACCGGAGTGACGACTTTTTACGAACTTGTCAATGTTTATCTCCAGTTTAATTTGAACTTCATATAGAATAAAAAAAGGAGAAATAAAAGGTGATATCTCTAAAAAACGCATTCATGATTTTAATTACTTTGTCCCTTGCTCTTCTAATCAGCCCTGCTAACCTACAGGCAAAAGACTGTGCTGAGAGTTCCTATCATGGGCAACTTGGAAAAAGTCCGGCCCTTGGCGGCTGGGGTAATGGTTTGGGGATGCTG
>JAUWGF010000010.1:0-20782 GCA_030606515.1 Deltaproteobacteria bacterium
TACAATGGAGAAGGCTACACAAATGGCTGTGATAACGATGATTTCTACAAGTAAAGACGAAAGGAGTTGAGCTCTCACTATCGCATCAGCCTTATGTAACGCCTGGGCTTTTGCGTAGGCTGCAATCCCAAGCAAGGGGAGGGGCACCAGGCTAATCGCAACAAACACGATGAAAAGTCGATCATGAACATGGAGCTTAAAGGCATCTTTCACCTGACTTAAATCTCCTTCAGGGAAAAACTTCGGTATGGCCCTCCGCCAATGATTTTCGATAGTAAAATAGATAAAAAGCGCAGTAATTGAGCCTCCGATACATGTAATACCAAAGAACTGTTTTAAACATTCGATAAGATCAGGGACGACTCCATAAAGAATTTGGGAAATGACAGGCTGGAGAAAGCTAAAGATAAAGCCGGCCAGGATCCAGATCAGAAAACAGATTCCTGCTATAACAGGGGGAAATTGAATGGCCTCTCTTTTGAGTTTTTGGGCAGATATCCCATCTATACTGCCAATTGGTACTTCATCATTTGCGACCTGATACAAGCGAATGTTTAACCGTCTCATAATCCACACAGAGGTAAAAAGAAGAACACCGGTGCTGATCACAAAAAAAAGATCATCGTAATAAAGAGGGAGGTTCTGTTGGGTCTGATGGATTTGAGAAATGTTGGAAAAGTAGAGATATGTCAAAATGGCACCGATTGCATTTCCAACTACAATTAAAAATATAATTATATGTCTCATACTTCTTTTTCCTCTTGCACGTATCATAGAAAAAACCTTCCTTAAAATTTTATTAGGCCTTTTTATAATTTTCTGGCGATTTCCATAAATGATTGCAAAACCCTGGTCTTGACCTTCTCTAATTTTTTTGGTGACAATCGTTTACGAGTGTGTTCCACGTAAAGATCCTGATTGATTTCTATCTGGACAACAATTTTTCCCGCACTGGCGAATTTTTTACCGTAATAGTTCGTAATGAAACCGCCAGGATAGGGATCATTAAGAGAAACAGAATATCCGGCCCTTTGAAAGGCCTCTTTCATTAACTGCAGGGTTTCCACGGGGCAGGTTATTCTGCCGCGCGCCGGATTCATATTTCCAGAATGGTCTCCGTTATTCCCTAATATAATATCCTTTCTTTTCTTTCCAAAATCAGGCGCCGCTTCCGGACCAGTCCCGTTAAGAGAATGACAATCAAATAACACCTTACTATCAGTTTCCTCAAATGCCTCAACCAGGCGTTTATGAAAAGGCCAGTAATACTCTCTAAGTCGCCTTTTTCTCTCATTTTCATCCGGAATGCAGCCTGAGCGATAGATAAAGCGGCCATGGTAGTCCACTTGAGGGATAACCCCTTTAGCACTCTGTAGAGTGGGGCTCCTGTTCAGATCCACTACAAGTCTACTCCACCGGGCAAAAATGATTTTCTTGGCAGGAATTGATCCAAAAATCTCTTTTGTTCCTCTGTCGGTAGACTCCCATATTTCCTTGTTGTTGAGGGCAAGAGCCGGTCTTACTTCTTCAGGAACCTGTTTGGAGCAGTGTGGCAGGGATATGATAAAAGGAAACTTCATAATTTGCCTCTGGAATTGGCTTTAATTCCTGGTTCTGTATAAAAACAGGCCACCGAATGGGAGTCGCCCAGTCTCTTCAAAGGCGGTTTTTCGCTGCCGCATTTTATTTGATCAGCAAGCTTGCACCTGCCAAAAAAGGGGCAACCCACATACTCAGAGGCTTCACGCTCTTTCCTGAGAAGAGTCTGATAGCGTTTTACCTCCCCGGAATACCCGAATTTGGGCAGCGCATCGATGAGGGCCTGTGTATATGGGTGTTTTGGGTTTTCGATGACTTCATCTCCCGGTCCCATCTCAACCAAGTTACCTCTGTATATCACGGCAATGCGGTCGCAGAGATAGCGGGCAGCCGCCAAACTGTGGGTGATAAATAGAAAGCTAACATTAAGCTTTTCCCGCATTTCAAGCAGGATGTTAAAGATCTGTGCCGAAATGGATGCATCAAGCATGGACGTGGGCTCGTCAGCCACGACAAACTCCGGCTTCAGGATCATAGCCCGTGCAATAGCGACTCTCTGTCTCTGCCCCCCGCTCAGTTGGTGAGGATAACGATGCGCGAAGTCGTCTGGTGGTGAGAGCCCTACCGATCTCATGGCCTGCCACACAGAGTCCTTTCTGGACTGGGCATTGCCTATCTTGTGGATGATTAAGGGCTCCGAGACCGCATCAAAGATCGAAATCTGCGGATTCAGAGATTGGTAGGGATCCTGAAAGATCATCTGGACCTTGCGGCGAAACTCCCTTAATGCCTTTCCCTTCAGGGCAGTAATTTCGTTACCATCCAGATATATCTCCCCTTCCTCAGGCTCCTCCAGTCTGGCAATAAGGCGTCCTGCTGTGGTCTTTCCACTCCCGCTTTCTCCAACAAGACCGAATATTTCCCCCCTATTTATCTTGATGGATACCTGATTAAGAGCAATCACATCTTTGCCGTGCGTGCTGAAAAAAGAGCCCTTGGTTCTATACCTTTTAACAATATGTTCCAGCTTAAGGATGGTTTCTTTGCCGTTATCAGTCATAGTCTTACCATCTATCTTCTCCACTATGCACAGAGAGCTTTATGCCGCGGTGATATCTCAATCCACACCGGAGTCTCGGTTCTGCATGATACGCTGGCTTGGGGGCAGCGGTCACAAAACAGACATCCGGGAGGTGGGTGAATGAGATTGGGCGTTTCACCCGGAATAGGCACCAGCCTACTCTTTTCTCCAGTCAAGGTGGGATAGGACGAGAGGAGAGCCTTTGTATAAGGATGCGTTGGGGAGTCAAAAACCTCGTCCCTGGCTCCGTATTCCACCAACTGTCCCGCATACATAACGCCGATATCATGACATACGTCTGCCACGATTGAGATATCATGTGAGATATAAATGATGCTGATCCCAAGTTCCCTTTGTAAGCTCTTTGTCTCTTGAAGAATCTGATCCTGTACAATAACATCCAGGGCAGTAGTGGGCTCATCGGCAATAATCAACTTAGGCTGGCAGGCCAGCGCCATTGCAATAATGGCCCTCTGTTTCATGCCACCGCTATACTGGTGCGGATAATCTCTCATGCGATCTTCTGGAAGCCCCACAAGTTGGAAAAGACCTCTGACTTGCTCATATGCCTCTTCTTTGTCAAGTGAAGGAGTGTGGGTCAAGATAGCCTCTGCAATTTGGTCAATAATCCGGTGGACTGGATTCAGGGCATTCATGGCGGCTTGAAAGATCATAGCTATCTCTTGCCACCTGACCTGCCGCATCTCTTCATCAGTCTTTTGAAGAAGGTCTTCCCCATCAAAGAGAATACGACCCTCCCGAATCAACCCATTGGAAGGCAGCAATCTCATCAGGGCCATACCCAGCGTGGTCTTTCCACAGCCTGACTCTCCCACGAAACCGAGGGATTTTCCTGCCTCCAAAGAAAAAGAAACCCCTTCCACAGCATGGAGATAGCCCTTCTGGGTCTGATAACCAACGCTCAAATTTTCTACAACCAACAGAGCCATTTCACTCGGTCTCCCCCTCCTTTCTCAGCCTCGGGTCAAGCACCTCATCCATAGCCCGGCCCAACATATAAAAGGAAAGGGTGATCAATGAGATGCAAATGCCCGGGGGTAGGAGCCAGTAGGGGGCCCTGAACATGTGTCCGGTCTTCCACACCCATTGGAGCATCATGCCCCAACTGACCGTCCCAGGATCCCCAAACCCCAAAAAGGCCAGAGCCGCCTCAACAATAATCGCGGAGGTCACTTGAAAGGTCATATATAGAAATGAGAGAGGCAACACGTTTGGCATAATATGCCGGAAAATGATTCTCAGATGTGAGGCCCCGGACACCCTGGCCGCCTCGACAAAAGGCCTGTGCTTCAAGGAGAGGGTCTGGGCCCTGATGACCCTCGACACCCCCGGCCAACGGAATAGCGAGATAAAAAGGACAATAAACCAGATACTGAGCTGGCCGAAAAGCGCAGCCAGCATCAGCAACACCAGCAGCGCTGGCATGACCATGATCATGTCTGCCAGTCGCATGAGGAGGTTGTCCATAAATCTCCCTGCATAACCGGCGATCATCCCTATGGCTGTGCCAAGAAACACACTCATGAAGGCCGCTGAAACCCCCACCATGAACGCAATTCTTGCACCTGCCAACAGCTGACTCAGAATATCTCTACCCATAAAATCGGTCCCCAGCCAGTGTCTCATGCTCGGGCCTACTGAATAGGAAATGTCCGGGTCCACCCCTGCCATAGGTTGGTACATGGGGTCTACCAGGGGTGGAATAAAACTGCAAAGCGCCATCAAAGCGAATACGGTTAGCAGGGTAAGGCCAATCTTACCGAGGAGGCTCTTCCTGTAGATGGACCATCCCTCCAGAAAACGGCCGATCCAGTGAAACCGTTCCGAAAGTTTTCTTTCAGTATTTGGCGTGGTAACCGTCATCAGCTCTCTTGTCAATATCTGATCCTCGGATCAAGATAGGCATAAAGGATATCCACCACCAGGTTGGAAACCAGCACCACAATGGCGATGAGCAGGAATGAGGCCTGGGCCAGGGGATAATCATTGTGGCTTACCGCAAACACAAGTTCCCTGCCTATGCCTGGCCATGTGAAAACCGTTTCTGTGAGAGCACCCCCATTGATGGAAAAGGCCAGGCTCAGACCAACGCTAGTCACCACAGGAAGCGCAGCATTAGGTGCAGCATGATGGTTTCGAATCACCTTTTCCGGGAGGCCTTTGGCTCTTCCCGTAAGAATATAATCCTCCTTGAGCGTGTCCAGCATACTGCTGCGCATAATCAGCAAGTAACTCCCGAAATGTATAAGGAAAAGGGTGGCCAGAGGGAGGATCATGTGATGCAGAACATCTAAGACTTTTGTACACAAACCGGCCTCTGGGTCAAGCCATATTTCCTCCGAAATCATTCCTGTGATGGGGAACCAATCCAGCTTGTAGGCAAATACCCAGATCATGATCAGGGCCAGCCAGGGGAGAAAAAAGGTATGGGTGACTAAGGCACTTAAGGTCATAAAGGTGTCCGTTTTTTTTCCCTTGTGCCAGGATGCGATTTTGCCCAAAAATATGCCCACCAGCGCGGAGAGGATAATGGATGTAGTAAAGAGCAGAATGGTATTTGGTAGTCGGTCCCCTATAATCTGAACCACCGGCTGCCCATAATGAAAGGAAAAGCCGAAATGCCCTGTGAAAAAGTTCTTAAGATAATAGAGATATTGCATCCACAGGGGTTGATCAAGGCCAAACTCTTTAATAAGAAGTGCTGCGTCCTCTGGCGTCAGATTGGGATCAATCATCCTGGACACAGGATCTCCGGGTGCCAGGCGGAAAAGCAGAAACAAGACCGTAAGGATCACAAAAAAAATGATAACAATCTGAACTAGCCTCTGGCCAATGTATCTCCATAATTCCATGTCAAACTGAACCTTCTTGAACTTTTCAGCCCCAGGTTTGCTCAATAGCCCTGGGCCAAATTAAAAATGGAAATCCTTTTCACCATTTTTAAAACAGTTAGGTGCTTTAAGGGACACCGATATAGCCTTATTCTTCAATTGGGTCTCACTTCACAAAACGACCAGGTATTTCCGATTCCTCCCAGTGTCTCCACCCAACCGCTGAATTTATCCTTGCGAACCGCCTCAATCAGTTTGGGGTTGTACAAGGGGATGTAGGGAACATCCCGTAAAATCATCTTCTGCATCTCCCAGATCAACTTCCGTCGTTTCTCTCGATCCAGAGCGTTGGCAGACTCCTCGGAAATACGATCAAAATCAGGATTTCTGTACCCACTCATATTCCATCCCCTCGCTCTGTCATTATTGGAATGAAAAAAGTTTTTCACCCAATCTGGATCAATATCCAACCTTCCATAGCCAAGGATAAAAGAATCAAATTGATGGCTTCCCTTAACCTGTTGGATCAGGGCCCCAAAGGCCATGGGTTTGGCAGATGTAGGGATGCCCACCATTCTAAGCCATTCCTGAATGATCATTCCACTCATGGCGCGAAGAGGATCATAGTCAGCGGGAGGGGTCAAAATGGTGAATTTTTCCATGGGCTGTCCATTGGGCAGCCGGATTCCCTTCCCCTTGACCACCTTACCTTCTCTATTAACGGGTGGCACTTGCCAAGTATAACCTGCCTTTCGCAGAATCTCATAGGCCTTTTTGATACGCTCATTTCGGCTGAGTCCCTCACCGTACTGTGGCACATCTGGACAGTACCAAGACCGGTTGCCAGGCGGCACAATGGAACTCATTTTAATCGCCAATCCCTGAAGGATCCTGGTGATAATATAGTCCTTATCGATTAATGTGGCCACAGCATGCCTGAGATTTACATCATTAAAGGGCGGTTTTCTCACATTGAAGCCCATGTAATAAAGCCCGCTCTTTTGGTTGGAAAATATTTGGATATTCTTCTGTTTTTTGAGGTCCTCAAGATACCCCGCTTGAATGCTCCACCAGAACATATCAATACTGCCTTTCTTTAAGGCAAGAATAGCTGCATCGGAGGTACCGTAAATCTTGAAAATAATCCCATCAATGTGAGGCCCCAGCATCCGGCCGCTTATCTTACGGCCTGCTCCAAAGAAGTATTTATTTTTCTGAAGAAAGAGATAGGCCCCCTGTCGCCACTCCTTAAGCACAAAAGGGCCTGTCCCCACTGGCTTCTCTATCTTGTGATTGAGTAACTTGGTGAGCGGTTTTTTTGTGCTCTTTGCCATTTCTGTAACTCTAACCCATTCCTTCTTTTGCACAATGGGTGTTGTCAGGGTTCTAGTTAGAAAGATGGCCTTTGGTTCCTTGAGATAGAATCTCACCGTGTATTTATCCGACGCCTCAATCTTTTTGATGAAATCCCACCTTGATATATATCTGGGCACCCTAAAATTTTTTATCAAACACCCAGTAAAGACCACATCCTCTGAGGTCACCTCTGAACCGTCAGACCATTTAGCCGGTTTGATCCTCACTATATATGAAAGTGTTTCAGCATCAAATACCGCTTCCTGTTCTGCCAACCACGGGACAAGTTTTAGTGTTTCAGGATCACGTTTATATAGGGGTTGATATATTTGTGATAGGACCTTACGAGAATTTGTATCGCTTGCAAGCCAGATATTGAGGGTCCTGGGCTCTTCTGGAAGGCCGATTTTGAGGTAGCAGGCCGCATTGCTCTGAGTACCGGACAGGCCCAGAGAGAGCAGGACGAGCATTGGAAGGACAAGATAGTGGATACTCTTTAAAAAGTTTGTTACTTTCACTGGGAAGTTATGACTAATGGCTTTTTCCTTTCTGACTACCCATTATTCCGTATTATAATATAGAACAACTACCACCAATAATCCCTCTAATTTTCCACGCTAGACCGATAAAAATTCCGAAACGTGAGTTTTACTGAGCTGTCAGCCCTTTTCTCTCATTTCTTTCACCTTCTGTTCAATAAAATCAATTACCTTGGTTTCAAGCTTCACCTTGCTCAGTCGGTTTATGCGGGGAATGCCTCCCGGGCTGACACAGTTTACCTCAACCAGTTTATCTCCTATTACGTCAATGCCTACAAAATCCAGGCCATCACTAATCAACCTCTCCTTGAGAATTAGACAAATTTCCTTTTCTTTCTCGGTAACTTCATGCCTATATGCCTGACCCCCGGCATGAATGTTGGTCCTAAAATCCCCTTGAAGAGGTTTTCTTCTCATTGCACCGAGGATCTCTCCGTTCAGCAAAAGAATTCTTATATCACCCTCTCTCTGCACCACATCCAGATATTCTTGAACCATGATCGGCTCACGTTCCGGATAGGATTTGGAGGCCTTTGTATAGTAATTGATCAAGGAAACCAGATTTTCATGATCGCGAGTACTGACCTTAATCACCCCTTCCCCACCATGTCTCTGTAACGGCTTGACTACCATGGCGCCTCCAAAATCATCGATGATCTTCTTGAGTCGGACTGGATCTCTGGAGACGTGAGTCTCTGGTATGATGCCGGGAAAATTGAGGATATAGAGCTTACTGTTACCGAGGATTTGTCCTGTGGTACTGTTTATCATAAACACGCGATCATTAATGGACGCCAGGAATTCCATGGTCTGATAGATCAGAGGAGGGTCCTTCCTTAGAAATAGGGCATCAATATCAGTGAGGGTTTCAAATATCAGTTCCTCTTTATTCATACAACTTATCAGAGAACGCCAGTATTTTTTCATAGAGAGATCAGGCCGCACAGTAATATTTCGCATTCTGGCTACCACCTCATCCTTGCGAATATAGATGTCATGCGATTCGAGAAAATAGACGGTATGCCCCCTCTGATTGCATTCATACATCAGATAACTGGTGGTCTCATTTTCCGGATTGATAGACTCTAAACTATCCATTAAGAAGGCTATTCTCATAACATCTTTCCTTAGGCCCAAACTACATGATGGATGATTTGGGTAACAACCTCCAGGCCAGTATGAGCCCCAATACTTTTTAACCTAGAGTATAATTGCCTTCGATAACCTTAGCAGAGACGTGCAATTTTAAAATCTTGCAATGCTTTTACAAAAATTGGTCAACCTTGTCCATTAAATAGTAATTAAAATCTTGATAAAATACCTAAGCTATTATTTTTTTGTGCAGCTTACGGATTCGTCCACTCAATACCTTGCAAATGTTAAGAGCAATCTGGGGGTATTCTCTCACTATTTCTTTGAATTCCTGCTTATGAAGGACTAAGAGACGGGACTCCTGCTCCGTGCGGATTGTTGCTGATCGTAGTACATCTTCAAAAAGAGCCATCTCTCCAAAATAATCGCCTGCACCAATCCGGTCAAGTTCGATTTCATGCTTTTCTCCTTGATTCTTGATAACAGATACTTCTCCCTTGATAATCAGATACATGGTTTCTCCAGTGTCACCCTCTTTAATTACGATCTCGCCAGGTGGACATACGATCTCTTCCGTGACCGATGCAACAGCCGCTAATTCACTCACGGATAAAGCTTCAAAAATTTCGCTCCCCCTCAGGAGTAATATCTTGTCCGGAATAGTGATTTCTGATTCCATGCTATCCTCCTTTGTGCCGGAATGACCCTCTTGCTGATCCATTACGCATTGAGCCATCTGACGAATATGTGTATTTTCAGACCTCGTAAGGTTAAGAACAGTTTCTCGATCTACCCTCTCCATGCCCATGTCTTCTGCCATATAGAGGGCCAGAGTAACCGTTACCCAGTCCTTTTCGCCTATCAGGTGGGAATAGAGGGCGGTCTTGTCAGAATAAAAATCAGAGAGCTGGAAGTTCCTTCTGCCAACTGCAAGACGTTGAGAAGGGGGGGAATCTTCCAGAAGGGGTATCATGATTTTTGACAAAGAGGCATCAATCAGGTCATCCAGGGCCTCAAGGCTGTTTGCTCGCTGACGGGCATCGGCCGAAAATATGCCTCTACAGATAATCCTCATCTGCCCGGAACGATCCTGTGCAGCCAGGACTCGAAGTGTATTTTCCATCTGTACCAGCCTTTTCTGATCTAAATGGTCTTTTAGCAAATCTCTTGTTGGGCCTTCTGGAAGAATTCGGAGGCTCTCTGCCTCCGCCAGATATCTGTAACTTCCCTCAATCTGGGAACGAGCGAATCGAAAGGCATCCAGATCCTTAATATTCAAAGATTCTATCAAGTCAAATATACCCTCCCGGACCCTGCGTTTCGGTATGTTGAGCGATTCGACTAACAACTGGCCATTTTGATAGAGAGCGGCATCAATTTTATCTTTTGCCAATTGATGGACCTGCTCCGATGAATCCCCCATAAGAGAAATTACCTTCCTCAGGGTTTCATCGTCATTTATTTCAAACGCCTCCAAGGCAGCTAAACGCACCGATTTCAGAGGATGAGAGAGGTGAGGCAGAACTAACGCATTTAAATCTGCAGCCCCGAGGCGGTGAAGGCCCTTGAAAACAAAAGGGAGTAGAGAGCCATCCCTTTCTGTAACCAGCATCTCCTTTAGTCCGGGAATATATGAGCCATCTCCCGACCCACCTGCAGCGATTACACCTGCCTTTCTTTCAGATTCATCATTTGAACCCAACCAGGTATCAATTATCTGTTTGTGTTTATGCGGTGCCTGGTTATAGAGACCAATCACCGCATAGGCCTTCACTTCAGGATATTTACTGTTTATGCAGACTTCTGTGTTAAAATCGGCAGAAATTTCAGGGGCAAGTCGGTTAGCGGCCTGAATGATAGCAACCATTAAATCCGGCTTTTCAGGATCACGCAATTCCTTTAGCGCCTGAATAGCCGCCTCCCCGGCTTGGGGAGAAAGTAGTTCCAAAAGGCCAATCTGGGTCTTATCATCCTGATCCTTAAGACTGGTAAGGATATGGGTATCGAGATCTTCCACCTGCAGCGACTGCAGGAGATGGGCATACCACAGGCAGTCGCCCCCACGAGCCGATAAAAGTACTTGGATTAACTGAGACTGAATCTTTTTGTCCTTGAAGACATGGCCCACATCTTCCTCTTCCATAGACTTCAGATCCAGCATATCCCTGGAGATCAAATCAGATAAAATTCTTGAGTAACCTCTCTTAAGGATAATAGTTGCAGCAATCCAGCCTCCTGCAAATAAAAATGCCACAAGGGAAAGATACCTGGGGTGGGCGAATCCTTCAGAGAGCATGATAAAGCCCGAGCCTGTAAGGATTCCAATCCGCACCACAGTTCCCCTCAAAAACGGCATAATCACAGTACGTTTAGATTTGGGAAACAAGCCCATCAAAACGGCCCTTGCAGGGTTGTTTATTGTGGTCCTTAGGACATTTGTGGATATCCTTGCGTACATGGCCGAAAAAATATCAAACCGCAATAAAAAGGCAATGAACGCGAGCACATAATTAAATGGATGAAACATAAGGGCAACAGGCAGACCCAAGCGGCCATATATCCTTCCGACAAACAGAAGAATAATCAGACTAATGATATTCAATACACCCCGGAAGTACCCAAAAAATTTGATCATTCCACCTTCAGTGGCAAATGTCTGATCGATGGCGAAGTTGAACTGATAGTTCAGGATGGGGATAACCACGTTGGACATAAGTGTTAACATAATGAGGATCTTTAAGAGCTTAGACTCTTTAATGAGGGGCAAGACCTTTTTGATTTCCTCTATTATTGAAGTTCGAGATCTCTTTTTTTTAGCCTTTGTATCAGAGAGCAAGAGGGTAGGGAAGCGAGTACCCATCCTTTTCACCGCCATGGCACCCATCATAGTGATACCCAGATAGGCCAACATCAGGTTATCCAGAGATATAACCCTTGCCAAAAAAGGGGTCGCGAAACTGCCGATTGCCCCTCCAAGAACTCCGCCGGCTGTTATAAGTGGAAATAGGCGTTTGGACTGTCTCGTGTTAAAAAGATCATTGACCAGGTTCCAGAAGACCAATGCGAGCAGAATCTCATATTGAGCCTTCAAGACAAATAGCACGGGATAAAGGAGATCGAAACCGAAAGGTATGACAAACCGGAGTCCCGCCACCGAGCTTCCAAAAGCCAGGAGCATATATGTTAAAAGACGGCTTCCTGGCAGTCTACCCATTAGTCCGGTCATAAACCCCATAATGAAAAAAGTGGATATGGAGTTGACCACGTAAACAATAGGCAGGTACTCGACGCCATACCTTTTAAGAAAGGCGGTCTCTGCAAAATTATTGAGAAGGATGGTAGAGTTACGGATCAAGAAAAGGAGAAGTGCGGACCAGAGAAATAGCCCTATTTCATCTTCGTAAACCTTGAGCCATTTGCCCAATAATCTTAACATTGGCGACCTCTAAGTTCTAGATCATTTCCGGGATAAATGATTTCAACCTTTTTAGCCCAAGATACAGTCTATTCACCTGCCTTCTTCGTTATAGATCTGATCAGGTACTTTCTTCCCGACAAGCCTGAAACCTATCGTTTGATACCTGCTGCTGGGGTGACCACAATTTCGGTTGGCAGAGCGGCATGAATATCCATATAAAAACCAGCTTCCTCCCCGACGCACTCGCATGGTTCCTGAATCAGGCCCAAGAGGGCCTATTTTTGCATTTATCGCATAATCTCCATACCAATCCTGACACCATTCCCAGACATTACCGTGCATGCCATATAGCCCCCAGGCATTGGGAGGGTAGCTCTTCACTGGGGCCGGCTGATCAATGGTCAATTCTCTTGATCTTATATAATCAAGGCATTCTTTCGATTTTAAGCTGTTATTACTATACATGGCCTTTCCACAATCAATGGTGTTCCCCCAGCTATAGGCAGTGGAGCTTTCTGCCCTACACGCATACTCCCATTCTGTCTCGGTGGGAAGTCGATAGGACCATTCACTTAAGGCATTTAACTTTTTGATGAAATCCAGACAATCGTGCCAGGAGACCTTCACTACTGGCATGTTATCTGCTCCTCTACGCCGCCCAAAAAGCTTCCTTCCCATGAGAGCCCTCCATTGTTTTAAAGTGACTTCAGTAGCCTGTATGTAAAAGGGTTCACTGATAGTTACTTTATGCTGCACTTCATCCTTATTTCGATACGGTTCATTGGATGGACTCCCCATGATAAAGGTACCTGCTGGAATCAAGATAAATTCCATGCCCAGAGAATTAATATAGGCATTGTCAAAAGCAAGTAACGGGCGAGGAAGAAAGGTATAAAATATGAGAATAATGAAGAAGATGATACATACCTTTCCTGATTTCTTTAATGTGTTTTTCATGACTATACTTCTCTCTTTATCAATAAAATCTCTATTTTCCAGATTTAAAGACGTTAGTAAAGAATCCACGCCAAGAGGACGTGGTTTTTCAAAACTCAGTAAATTTCATAGGGGTTATTAATGAGTTTGATAATTTAGTCCTTTATTAACATATCAGGAAAAACCCTGGAGCGAAAGAACAAAAAAGTGGCAAATCTGCCTGCAACCGAATTTATTAACCATTTAGAATTTTATTTATAAGCCATTGTTTTTAATTTGACACGCAGTTACCCTTTTGTCATAAGTTGCAACTTAAATAATCTTTTACGTTTTGAGTATCTGAAGGGATGTAAACATTACCTTGATAGTATAGGAAATCCCATTATTTGACAGGATAGACAGGATGTTCAGGCCTTCGACAGGCTCAGGCCCCGAGCTTGTCGAGGGGATAAATAAAAAAAATCATGTAAATCGTGCCTGTCGAGAGCCTCTAGGTCGAACGATTAATCCTGTCGAAAAAAAGCTCCGCCGTAGGCGGCTAAGTTCAATAATCATAGGATATGAAAAAATTATTGTTGTTATATCCTGGTGAATTTTATTCCATGAACTGGGGGAGATTTATTGAGTTAAAACCCCACATGGTTTATGTCTACTCGTTTTTAAAGGACTTTTTTGATGTCACCGTAATAGATCTTGAAAACGAATTTTCCAGGCCAAAAACCGACAAGGAACGCCTCCTATTTAAGAAAAATGCACTGAAAAGGATTCTATCCATTGATGCAGACTATGTGGCGATTTCATGCTGGTCAAGCCTCAATTATTTATCCTCAAAATATTTCGCAAATAAGATCAAGGGGGAAAGGCCAAACACAAAAATAATTGTTGGAGGATATCATCCAACCTTCGTTTCAGAAGACTTTGAATATAAACACAGTCCGTTTGATTATATTATTAAAGGAGAAATTCACAACATTTTGAAAATATTATATCATAAAAAATATAGTAAAATTGAAACTTATGAGATTAAACCTGATTTCCTATCTTATCCTTATTACAATTCCCAAAAAACAGTTGGAATATTTTTAGGGACAGGGTGTCCTTTCAAATGTAGTTTCTGTATGGAATATAAAAAAAAGTGGAGTGGATATCCTGTAGTTGAAGCGATTGAACTCATTTCAAAAATTGAAAAAGAAATATCGCCCAAATATATTGCTATTTTTGATGCGTGCTTTGGTGTTGATAAGAATTGGAGAAGAAAATTATTATCAGAGCTCGTAAGGAAAAATATTCAGTGTTATTTCTGGTTGGAAACACGTGTTGACCTGATTGATGAAGAAGATCTCGAACTAATATCTGGGCTAAATCTTAAAATAGACTTCGGCGTTGATTCTTTTTCCAAGACAATGCTTAATATTATGAATAAAACGAAAGACCCAGATTCCTATTTGAAGAAGTTCATTAACATATCGAGAAAATGTAACGAGCTTAAAATATTACATGATGTTTTCCTAATATTTAATCATCCGGGTGAATCAAAAAAAACATACGAGGAACATCGAAAATTCATTGAAGATCAGGTTTTAACAAAACTCAAGGGAGGTTACCTAAGGATAATGTACCAAAGATTTTCCTTCTTTCCTGGAAGTTATGTATTTAATCATGCAGCTGATTTTAAGAAAAAATATGGTTTTAATATCCTCCATCCTCAATGGTGGAAAGAAGGAGGAGACCATTTTCTTATTTCAAGATCAGTGACACCGTCTACAGATGAAAAAGGGAATCCTTTTTTTGTTCCACTAAAAGAAATATCAAAAGAGATTAAAGATTTTAATAAAATGTCCAGAGAAAAGAACCTCTGGGAAAAATTGCACTCCTTTGATATTTAACCAAATAGGCATGATCTCCAAAACAAAATGTCCCGTTTTTTTTCACACTCACCCGACAAGATAATTTATGGATCATCATCAGCTTCATCAAGTTATTTCAATCGCTATGACCCGCTATGCTTGAAGAAACGTTTTGCAAAGCAGCATCGTTTTAATGCTCTACAAGCTTGTTGTTAGTTGATCGGTCAGAGACCATGCCCCCATTTAACCAATCTGATAAAATTCTCACTTACAACATAATGCGGTATATTTAGAATTGACACACAACTATAGTTTCCTTATTCTATCCTCCTAAAAAGAGGAAATTTTATTAAAATTGAGGCCGAGTTGGAGGGGCTGCACGGTGACTTGGCCAAAGGGAGCCAACCCATGCACAAACTAGGCTCGTTTCATATCCTCCTGGTTCATCCGCCGGCAGACAGTCCGGCTGCGCCTCCTTTGGCTCCAGCCCGAGCGGCGGCGTTCCTAGCTGGTTTGGGCCTGTCCCTTGAGCAGTACGATGCCAATCTGGACTTCTTTCTAAACCATTTTTTGACTCCTCAAAGGCTGACCGGTTTTGTAGATTTGATTGAAAAGATGGGGAAACAGGGCGTATTTGATGAGGCCGACTCCTTTTCCACCTCTCTCTTTACCAATCTGGCTACAAACTCTGAACAGTGGGCTCTTAAAATCGCCGGGGTGGGCCGCAGCCTTGCACTTCTCAGGACAGAGGATTTTTATCGGCCTGAGTCCTGTTTGACAGCCCTCAAAGACATAGGCGATCTTCTGGATCTTGCCTCCCTGGCCTATTATCCCTCCCGTATACAATGGGGGCGCTTTTCTAATCCTGCTGTGCAGGACCTATCCCAGGCTCGAAGTTTCACCGAGGATTATGAGACCAACCCCTTTCTATCCTTGTGCCAGGATGGGCTGGCTTCCAGGATTGCTAGAGCAAGACCAGGCCTTATAGTCTTGTTCGTGTCTGCCCCGGACCAGGTGCTTGCTGCGCTCACTATAGCCCGCTTCTGCAAGAAACAGCGTCCCAGGCTGCATGTGGCCCTGCTGGGTAATCATGGGTTGTTAGCGGGTACTGAGGGCTATGGCGATAGTCTGCTGCCAGAAAACGACCCAAAGGCGCTTCTTGACCTGATAGCTAGTTTGGGGGGGTCCACCACCTCAGAAGATTCAGCAGGCCCTGACTTTAGTGGCCTGCCTATGAAAGACTATCTGGCTCCGGCAGTAGTGCTGCCCTTTGAGGAGCCGTCTGGCTTCGGACATGATTTAATGCCACAATCATGTCTACTGGCTGTCCTGTCGGAGCAGGAGCGAAGCCTTGGTGCAGAGGGTTTTCTCAGCAAAGACGAGCATCTAACGCCGGCATATATGGCGGAAATGGCCGGTGAGATGGCCGGGGAACACGCATCCTTTTGCATAGGCCTGGAATGCACTCTGAATGCCTCGACCGGCACTGAAAAGTTGGCTGCGGCCCACAAGGCAGGGGTAAGACTCATACAGTGGCGAGATCCAGCAGGCCAACTTGAGTCTCTAACCAAGTCCCTGTGGGATGTTTCCAGAGCAGGCATATGGAACCACGTGGTGATAGCAGCAGAACAGGATAACAGCCTGGCCCAGGGGCTGGTACGTTTTATGGCAGCAAACCCCAACATTGCACATTCCTGGATTCAATTACAACCCTGCACCTCACCCTTTGCCAGCCCCGCAGAGCAGGCTGAAAAATCATCAACGGCCTATACACAGGTAGCAGAGTTGCCTGGCCAACCACTCTGGCAGAGCCTAAATGAACCGGTCTATCTGTTGCTTTATCTAAAAAGACATGGCATCAAAAGGGTAATGCGCTGGCGTGTGAGGGATGACAGGTGCTCGGTCTACTCCCTGGGCCAAAATATCACGTACCATTTCGTTAAGCCCGATGAACTGCCATCAGGATATCTGGATGAGATCTGCCACATGGTGGAGGCAGGGGGATCGGTTGGCATAAAGTGGGTAAGGTACAACCTGGAGCGAGCCTTTTTGATCGGATACGTCATGGAGGAAGGTATTATCATGGGAAACTCAAGCCTGAAGCATCCCAGGTCCGAGTATGTGGAGGCTGTCAATAAGCAGTCCGGCCTCGATCTCACCAAGTACCTGGAACGCGGCTATACCTCTGTGCGACCCGAATATCGGGGCATGGGTATCGGCACCAGGCTTTTGGAAGGCCTGACCGCACGGGTCGGCAAAAAGAAGGTCTTCTCCATCATCAGCTCGGATAATGTGGCCACCCAGAAGATAGCCCTGCGCAATAAGACCAAGCAGGTGGCCACCTTTTATAGCGAACGCCTGGGAAAGGAGATAGGCGTTTGGATACCGGCCTGGATGATAGAGGATTAAGCCGGCCATTTAGCGACAAGAGGGTGAGGAGCCATGGATATGAACATCGGAATCATCACGGTCAGGGGCCATAATTATCACCCCAACCGGCGTTTGGGGGAGGCGGCAACTGAGCAGGGGCACCGGATAACACTGGTTCATCCTTACCGAGTGTGGCCCGGACTTGAGGATGGTAAACTGAGCCTGGCAGGCCTGCCTGGTATGGCCTACCCGGATGTGGTGCTTCCCCGGCAGGGTGCCACTGTGGGGGATTCCTGCTTGGCCCTGATACGCCATTTCAGCCTGATGGGTATTCCTGTGGTGAACGATCTTGATTCCGTACGCCTGACCAAAAACAAGTTTCTTACCTTGCAGGCCCTGGCCATGGCCCGGATTCCGGTTCTTCATACATTGTTTGTCAACTCGGTGGAAGGCTTTCACGAGGCCCTCGCCCGGTTGGAGGGATACCCGGTGGTGATCAAGAAGGTCAGCAGCCGACAAGGGAAAGGGGTCATTCTGGTGGAGACAAAGTCTGATGTTCAGTCGGTTACCCGCAAACACTTGGATAGACGCAAGGGCCTATTGGTGCAGCGCTTCATTCCTCCGGCGGGGCGTCAGGACATCAGGGTGCTGGTAGTGGGCAGGAACATAGTGGGGGCCATGGAACTCCGTCCAAAAAAAGGAGACTTCAGGGCCAACTACCACCTGAGTAAAGAAAGCAGACCCAGAGATCTCACACCAGAACTTACGAGAATTGCTCTCAAGGCGGCGGACGCAGTAGGCCTTGAAATCGCAGGGGTTGATTTAATTGTGGATAAAAATGACCAAGTCAGTGTGATTGAGGTAAACTATTCCCCGGGCTTTAAGGGCCTGGAGGCCGCTACGGGCCTGGACATCGCAGGTCGAATTGTGGGTTACGTGGCGGACGCCTACGGCGGAACTAAGCACGCTTAGGAATGATACCATGCGTATATCAAACCTCACATTAATACCAAGCGGAAAACGAGTGCGCGCGAACGCAACAGTCAATTGGGAGGATTGTGATCAGCCGGCTCGGGAAGTATTTATTGAAACAGAAGAAGAATTTGGGAGGGATATATCCTGTAACCCCCATGCGTTTTTGGTTGGGTGTATTATCCCAGCCATGCATTTTGGCGAAAAGAGAATTCTTTTGAATGCTGAAATATGCCCCAGTTTACAGGAAGGCTTGCAAACAGTGATGTCCTTGATGAAGGAATGGTCTAATGGAGAGTACAAGCCTTTGAGCATAGAGGCAAAGACATATTCTACCGTAGCCCACTTGAACAAGCAGAGGCGGGCAGGACTATTCTTATCTGGTGGAATAGATTCCCTTGCTGCGTTGCGGGCTAACAAACAAAATTATCCTGAAGAGCATCCCGGATCAATAAAAGACTGCTTGCTTGTCCATGGTTTTGATATCGGGGGCGTTATAGAAAGAGGAATGAAATACCATGTTTTTGATCGGGCCAGAGCTGCGCTATCGGCTGTTGCAAAGGATGCAAATGTGACACTAATCCCAGTGTATACTAATATCAGACATTTATGCGATGAGCGAGTTCTTTGGCTGGATAAATTCTTTGGGGCTGTTCTTGCATCAGTAGGGCATGCCTTTGCCTCCAGGCTTAATTTGGCCTATATAGCATCATCTTATGATATACCCAATTTAGTCCCGTGTGGTTCTCATCCCCTCTTGGATCCAGAGTACTCCAGCTTTGAGCTGAGAATCAAACTCATAGGCCTTTCATTATCCAGGCTGGAGAAGCTCAGATTAGTAGCTGATTGGGATGTTGCCTTTCAGAATTTTAGGGTATGTTTGGCAAATGTAAAAGATCGGTTGAACTGCGGAAAATGTGAGAAATGTATTCGAACCATGACTGAGCTGGTGGCTATTGGGGCGCTCAATAAAACACACGCATTTGTTGAAAATGATGTCTCCACCGAACTCTTGTCAAGTTTTAACATTACAATCAGACATCGAGCATCATTTTACCAGGAGATGCTTCCGTTTTTAAAAGAACGCGGTCGAGATGACTTGGTGCGAACTATTAAAAGAATGCTACAAGATTAATTCTTTTGCAAATTCTTTCTGATATTTGCCATACCTTCAACCTTGTAATGCTTTATACTGCTATATTGGCTAATAATATCTCCTGCTTCTTTGTTTAACTCTATCTGTTTTTTGCTTACTTCAGTATGAAAACCTTCGTAAAATGGACCTAATGTAATACCTCCACCTTTATACGTATCATGGATCTTTGTATGTGGATGGGCAAAAAGCCACCTTAATTGTACTGTCGTAATAGAATTTTCAGGTACTCGCTCCATGAAATTTTCTGCTTCTCTGATATCATCTTCAATCAAGTTATCCCAGCCTAATATAAGATTTGCATTAACACGTATTTTATTACTCCTGCATAAAGAAAGAAATTCTAAAATTTCAGCCGTATTACAGCCTTTATCAATATATCTCAACATACGATTAGATGGGAACTCTATGCCAAAACCTAACACACAATGTGGAAATTCACCACTCAACTTATGTAATACCTCCTTTAAGGCCTTGTTCTCCGCTTTAGCAGGTCTCATAAACAGCCGGTACTCCATATCATCTCTAAAGGGTAGTTCAGGCAGCACTTCTCGTATATAAGGTATTGTTATAGATCCTGTATTTAAACGTACTATTTTCGTTCCATTGTGCTCTATATCTCTAAATTCAAATTTCATATCCTTTCTTTTCCTGAATAGGTCACTTGCATGTAGGGCTATGTTACAGAATATACATTTAGCCCAATAACATCCGTTATCTAATGTATATGAAAAATAGATTTTACTATCATCCGGCACAAATTCAGGTACATCAAGTTTCCATTTTCCAGAAAAGTTTACAACTCCAAACCAATCTTCTATACTCTTGCCAGTTATTTTTAAATTCGATGGCAACATATTATAGCTATCAATCTTAAAATAAAGAGGATTCCAGCCTTTAGCATCGATTCTTCTTTCTGCTGCAACAGGACCACCTACTATAAACCTAATATTTGGATATTCTTTTGCCCATACATACGATTGATATAAATGGTTCGTATAAATGGCGCTTATATAAACTGTTCCCTTATTAATAGGCAATTCTCTATTAGCATATGTCTCATCCAGGAACCATTTTTTACGATCTACCTCATGTTCAGTCCAATAAAAATCTCCTTTGCTTTTACAGAGATCATATGTGTCTGAAAAACCATTACATAAATCAAAATATCCACCCTTTGTTTTATTATAAAATTGTAAAAATAACGTATTGGCCATAATAATAGACCTTTATATTGAACGTAGCTCCGTTGAGTTTATCCTGTTGCTCTTTTTTATTCTTAGAAAATATCCTGGGATTTGCTTTTTCTGGGAAGGAGAATAAGGGTCTTGGCGTTGTGAGTCAAGTATTTATCTGTCGAGATTTATCTGTCCAGACAAGATACCCCTTGACAAAAACAGGGCATGGGAGTTTACTAAAATAAATAGTATGCGTTCACAGGTTCAGGGTTACCTTTTGCCTAAACCTTAACCTTCTGGAGGAACCTATGACCATATGTTTTCAGAAGGTGCTGATAATAAAGCCTCCAAGGGATTTTTAGATCTCCTTGGAGGCTTTTGTATTATAGTTCTTGACAGAACATACCACTTGAAAGACAGAGACAAAAAGTCGCAAATCTAAAACTTCC
>JAUWGF010000171.1:0-3843 GCA_030606515.1 Deltaproteobacteria bacterium
CGGCAATCGAGTACGGTCTTATCGCATCTCTGATCTCAGTGGCCATTATCCTGGCTGTAACAGCAATCGGTACCAACCTGAACACTACGTTTGGCCTGTTATCAGCCGCTCTCTAATAGTCCAGCCTAGCTTAAGTGTACACATCCCCTTATCAAAACCGCAAGGGGATGTGTACGCCCTAAGCCAGGTTGAATGATAATGATATTGTTATGAAAGCACTGAAGATCCGAGTAGGGGATGAAACATGAATCTGTCACCTGACGTCTTTTTGATCTTGTTATTAAGCACTATCCTGGTAGCTGCCGCGGTTCAGGATCTGCGGTTCCAGAAGATCCCGAACCTGCTCACCTATCCGACCATGGCTATAGGCCTTGCCTGTCATGGCATGACAAACGGCCTGGATGGCTTGCTCTTCAGCGCTGGGGGCCTGGCCCTGGGGATCGGCATCTTCATCCTTCCTTACCTGATGGGAGGAATGGGAGCAGGAGATGCCAAGCTCATGGGAGCAGCCGGTGCAGTACTCGGTATAGGAGGGGTATTTATTGCTATTCTTTTTACTGCCCTTGTGGGCGGGGTCTATGCATTGATCATTCTTTTCATCAGCCGTCGGTATTTTAAAGGGTTCTTTGCAAGATATGCACTTACACTGAAATCATTTGTATTCACAGGACAATTCATCCCAATACCAGCGGCGGAAGGTGAAAAAGAACCAAGGCTTTGCTATGGAGTAGCCATCGCATCTGGGACGCTGCTATACATCTTTTTGGATACATTAGGTTACGGGCTCGTTATTTGAAACTGGAGAGTAGAAAATTCCCCGGAATGTTGGAGGCATGAGAAGCTGATAACTTGACACGCATTTTCTTTCAGTATTCTGACAACTATACCGATACAAATACCAGTATGACCTGGATAATAACTTAACACGCATTTTTTCAGTGGGTTGCGAGAATTTTCTACTGTCCAGTTTGAAAGAGATAAATAAAGATAAAGGAGACAGATCATGGGAAAATGGAAGGCAATTATCCCCATTGCGCTTGCTCTGGTGATTGCTTTAACACTCACTATCTTCCTGTATACATGGGTAAAGAGGCAGACGACTGAGAAAGAGACTGTACAGGCGGAGTCAAAGACCGTGTCTGTTGTGGTGGCAGCGGCGGATTTGCCATGGGGAACAAAACTTGAGTCCAAAATGACAGACACTCTCCCTTATCTTAAAGAGAGTCTTCCGCCAGGATACTCATCAAGTCCGGAATCACTGGAGGGGAGAGTACTTATCAGTCCGCTGAGGCTAAATCAACCCATCCTTGAACCCTGCCTGGCCCCTGTGAGTGTGACCACCGGAGGCGTGTCTGCCATCGTGACCCCTGGAAAGCGCGCACTGGCCGTAAAAGGTGATAAGGTAATCGGACTTTCCGGCTTTATACGGCCGGGTAACCGGGTGGATGTCCTGGTCACGATAACCGTTCCAAAGACCAAGAAGGAGATCACCAAGACAGTACTTGAGAATCTTCTGGTCCTCGCAACAGGCATTGAAATTCAAGAAAAGAGTGAAGGCGGCAAGCCCCATTCAGTCGATGTCTATACCCTGGAAGTCACTCCTGATGAAGGGGAGAGGCTGGCTCTTGCCTCAGCCAAGGGAAAATTACATTTTGCCTTGAGAAACGTCACTGACAGGGAGACTGTCTTGACAAAGGGGGCCACTATTTCCGGAACGGTTGCGTCCTTCCGTCCAAAGACAAAGGCGAGGCGTCAGGGTAAAAAGGCGGCTTTCGTCGTAGAGGTCCTCAATGGGGACCAGGTGACCAGGAAGAAATTTTAGGGACAAGGAGGATGCCAGTCATGTTCGCAGCAAAGGAATTTAGCCAGATAGGAGCAGCATCTATTCTTATCTTCGTATTGTTGTTTTTTACCTCAGGATCATGGGCAGCCGATTCTATGTTCCAGGATACCCAGGAACCAAAGAGGCTCCAACTGGTGTCGGGAAAGTCAATCATCCTGAGAAGCCCTGAACCGGTCACGCGCGTTTCCGTTGGTGTACCTATGATCGCCAGCATCAAGCTTCTCACCCCTCATGAAATGCTCATTATAGGAAATTTTACAGGGACCACCAACCTGATCTTATGGCAAGGCAAAAAGGTCTCCGCCATCTATGACCTGGATGTGGTTTATGATATCTCGCGATTAAAGCAAAAACTTCAAGAGGTCCTCCCAAACGAGACGGATCTCCGTGTCATTGCAACGCAAGACACCATCACCCTTTCCGGCACGGTAACCAGCACGGCAAACCTTTCTCAGGCAGTAGCCCTGGCTGAATCATATGCAGGATATGTAATAAAAACAAAAAAGAAGGAAACCAAAAACACAAACAAGGGAACCGAGGAAAACGTCGAGGTCGAATGGACACGCGAGGCCCGCAAGGTCTGCAACCTGGTCCAGGTGGCAGGATGCCACCAGGTCATGCTGGAAGTGAGGGTGGCCGAGATGTCAAAAAGCTTGATCAACAAATTGGGGATCAATTTCAGCTACAACAGAGGAGGAGATTTCGGTCTCAGCTCACTTGCCGGGCTCACTAAACTGGTAAAACCAAGTGATGCAAACCTGGCTGCAGGACCACTTGGACTCCTTGTTTCACCGAGTGTGAATGCCTTGTTCCGGTTCCACAAAGGGAGCGCCACCTGGACAGGTTTTGTCGACGCCTTAAAGGAAGACGGCCTGGTCAAGATCCTGGCAGAACCCACGCTCATCGCCTTAAGCGGACAGACGGCAAATTTTCTGGCAGGAGGAGAATTCCCGGTACCGGTCCCTCAAGGCCTTGGTACTGTCTCCATCGAATACAAGCCCTTTGGAGTGAGCCTCTCTTTTACCCCCACCGTCCTGAGTAAAGATAAGATCAGCATCAAGGTCGCTCCAGAGGTATCCGAGCTCGATTTTTCTACCGCCTTGCCAATCGAAGGGTATCTGGTTCCCGGCTTAAGTACGAGGAAGGCTGCAACCATAGTCGAGCTTGCAGATGGCCAGAGTTTTGCTATCGCTGGTCTTCTCAAGAATATGGTTCGGGACAAGCTTTCCAAATTTCCATTCCTGGGGGACATCCCTGTTTTGGGCGTCCTGTTTCGAAGCCGCGAATTTCAAAGGAGCGAGACAGATCTGATCATTGTTATTACGCCTCACCTTGTAAAACCTCTCGATTTGGCAAAACAGACTCTGCCTACAGATTTCTACATAGAACCTAATGATTCGGAAATATTTATCCTGGGATTAATGGAAGGAAGAGAGAAAAACCGGCCCTCGATTCTCAGGGAGGAAATGGACGGGGATTTTGGACACGCCATACCTTATCCGGACTAATACATGAAAAGACCGAAAAATGAAAAAAGCTTTAACTGCAGGCAAATCTAGGAGAAGGCGATGTTGACCAGATACGTTAAAATAATCGGATTAATAGCCGCGCTGTCAGTTTTTTCAGGCTGCGGAATGTTCTCTCAAAGGGAAACTATGTTGGATAGAAATTGGGGAACGTCTCTTGAAACAGCAAAACAGAGCCAGATGTTAAACCCCGAAGCCGGAAAAAACCTGGACCCTGTTCCTGTTGTCGGACTTGACGGGCAGGCAGCAGCGGCAGGTATAGAACGATACAGGAAAGGGTTCAAAGAGAAGCAACAGGCACAAAAAGTGGAGTTCACAATCGGAACCAAATAGAGGAGGACGGCATGAAAATAAAGGGTCAAAAAGGGGCCTCGGCAATAGAGTTTGCCATAGTATTGCCAGTTCTGGTTTTGCTCCTCGTCGGGACCATGGAGTTCAGCGTTCTCCTTTACGACAAGGCTGTGATTACCAACG
>JAUWGF010000136.1:0-5195 GCA_030606515.1 Deltaproteobacteria bacterium
AACCCTATGATTGCAAGAGTTACATAAGCTGATGTGAGAAGAAGTTTGTCGGCAATAGGGTCCAAAATGGCGCCGATGCGGGTCTTCTGCCTCATCCATCGAGCTATCAGTCCGTCCAGGCCGTCGGTTATTCCAGCTATAGTGAAAACAATCAAGGCTTCCACAAACTTACCGTCGATAAGCAGTATCACCAGCAGCGGCGTAAGTATAATGCGTATGAGGGTCAGTAAATTAGGTAAATTCAATTCCCGGCTCTTTCAATTATCCAATTTCTTGCCAGACTCTATGAACATCCATCAGGGCTTCAGGATGATACCATCTGATTTCAGGATCGGCCCGGAACCATGTAATCTGGCGCTTTGCATAACGGCGGGTATCCCTTCTTAATTGGCTTACAGCCTCATCAAAGGACACTTCCCCTTTGAGAAAACGGATAATATGCCGATATCCAAGGGAGTGCAAGGGTTTAAGATGGTATGAATATCCTTTATCCAACAAAAATTTCACTTCCTCTAAAAACCCGGCATCCAGCATAGCGCCAACCCGCGAATCAATCCGCCCATAGAGCTCTTCCCTGGGCCTTACCAGTCCTATCTTTGTGCACAACAGTCTCTGTCCTGAAGTACTTTTATGCTTCTTCTGCCATATTGACACAGGTTCGCCGGTCTGATGATATACCTCAAGTGCCCTTATGACTCTGAATGTATCATTAGGATGGAGCCTGCTCGCTGCTTCCGGGTCTGCGCCGGCAAGGAGGTCATGGAGGGCCCTTTTTCCCTGATTTGCTGAGATTTTACGCAACATTTCCCTTACCATGGGATCACGTCCCGGACATGGGGCCAGTCCCTCAAGGAGGGACCTTAGATAAAGTCCGCTGCCCCCAACCAGCAAGGGCACCTTTCCTCTTAATGTCATCGACCTGATGATGCCCAGTGCCTTACGCGCAAAGTCAGCAACATCAAAGGGCTCATCAGGATCTGCAACGTCAATCAGGTGATGGGGGACCTGCTTCTGTTCCTTAAGGCCGGGCTTGGCAGTCCCGATATCAAGTCCCCTGAATACCTGCACTGAATCCACACTTATGATTTCAGCGCATATCTCTTTTGCAAGGCGAAGAGACAGGGCCGTCTTTCCCACAGCAGTCGGACCAACAAGGGCCACCAGGGGGAATTTGGTGATTTGGTGATTTGGTGATTTGGTGATTGAAGAATTGGAAGATTCGATCATCGTTTTCGCCCGAATCGCCGTTCTATCTCGCTGAATCCCAAAACCTGAGAAACAGGCCTTCCGTGGGGGCAGTGGGTCACTTTTTCGGAAACCAGTTCCTTGAATAAGGCCTTCATCTCTTGCAACTCGAGATGGTGATTGGCCTTTATTGCGGAATGACAGGCCATAGAGGCCAGAAGATCGTGAACCAGGCCTTTTACATCCTGTTCGGGAAAGCTGAGAATACGGTCTATCAGCTCACCGACCACTTCGCTGGTCTTGGGGCAAGAGGCTACAAAATCCGGGACAGACCTGATAGCAACCTGGGAATGTCCAAATGGCTCGATTGTTATTCCTAATCGGTTTAGTATGGGACAAATCTCTGGAAGTTTTGCAATATCTTCCTGGTTCCTTTCCAGGACTTCAGGAAATACAAGGGGTTGGGCATTCAGGGCATCAGTTCGCGCAATCTGTTGGTTTAGCCTCTTAAAGATAAGGGCCTCGTGAGCTGCATGCTGGTCCACAAGCACAAGGCCATCCGGTCCCTCTGCCAGGACATAACTCCCGGCCAACTGTCCGAGAATACGAAAGTCCTGCCATAAATGTGCTCTATCAGACTTGTGGATATGGTGGTCCTGATCGGGTGATACAGGAGGCTCAGGGCCGGGAATCAGGGCAGTTTTCTGATCTTGCCCGGATGAAGGGAATTCCCCGTAAGCGGGAAATTCCTCTGAGACCTGAAAAGCATCAGGAGGTATATCCAGTTCCTGCTGATCAATTGAAAGGCCTGGTTCTTCCAATCTTGCCCGGGTTTTTCCAAACGGCGCAGCAACAACCTTTATGCCTTCAAGGGCCCTTTGTACAGAGTGGTAAACAATTCGGTATATTGCGTCTGAATCGTGAAAACGAACTTCTTGTTTAGCAGGATGCACGTTTACGTCCACCTGATCCGGCTGGACCTCCAGAAACAGGGCACCCATAGGGTATGAATTCTTCATCATGAAGCCCCTGAAGGCCTGATTAAGCGCCTTCCATAGCAGTCTGCTATTTATGGGTCTTTGATTCAAAAAAAAGTAAAAGGACTTGGAAGAGGCCCTTGCTTCCTCCGGTGGTGTCACATAACCTGAAACCAGGATTTCCCGGGATTTGCCTTCAACTGGCAGCATCTGAAGAACAAGCTGATCCCCTACCAACGGCCAGAGGCGCTGGGGGCCCTTGCAACCAGGCCGGGACCGGAATATTTCTCTCCCATCACTCAGGAGTTCAAAAAGGATCTCAGGGAAACCTACTGACAAAGTGCGTACTATTTGGGAAATATGCCCCAACTCGGTCTGACGCCTCTTGAGAAACCTGCGTCTTGCCGGTATTTCCAGGAACAGATCCTCTACTTCCACTGTAGTCCCGGATGGACATCCTATGGCCATGGTCTTTTTGTTTCTGCCGAAATCCACCCTCACCCGCCACCCTTCGATATTGTCAGAAGGCCTGGAAGTGATGGACAGCCTGGAAACAGCGCCTATGCTGGAAAGGGCCTCACCCCTGAAACCCATGGTGCGTATAACAGCCAAATCGGCTTCATCCCTGATTTTGCTGGTTGCGTGGCGTTCAACAGCCAGATTGGTGTCTTCTTTTTCTAAGCCGACACCATCGTCTGTAACCCTGATGAGGTGTTTACCACCATCTTCCAGCTCTACACGGATCCGTTTGGCCCATGCGTCTATAGAATTTTCAAGGAGCTCCTTCACTATCGATGCAGGCCTTTCCACTACCTCACCTGCTGCGATTTGATTGGCTATATGTGGAGGGAGTATATGTATTTTGGACACAAGAATTCCTGTTTACCGTATTTGCTCATTCGATGTAACCGCTCATACTCCCCGGCAGGGAATGAATAATTATTGACGACCTGTGAGCTCATTCAATCACTTCAGCGTATTGTTGCTCTGAACACGCTCTGTTATAGTTGGCAACTTCTTCACCGATTTTACCATCCAAAATCCTGAAAATGAATTAATAACAGAAAAAATTACAAAAACCATGACAAAAAAAGGAGTTTTCCCCCCAGAAATGTCTGAAATATATCTTGATTACAATGCAACCACACCGGTTGCAAAGCCGGTGCAGGAGGAAGTAAGTTCCGCACTGAAAGAAAAATGGGGCAATCCCAGCAGCGGACACAGGTTCGGCCAAACGGCCAAGAGGGCGCTGGAATACGCCAGGGCCCAAGTGGCATCGCTGCTCAACGCGGATCCTACTGAAATCCTCTTCACCAGCGGAGGCACAGAGTCCAATAATTTAACTATAGCAGGCGTATGCCAGGCCATGTTCGGCAAAGGGCGACACATCATCACCACTAGTATTGAGCACCCATCCCTTATGAATCCCTGCCTGCATTTGCTTGAACAGGGGTGGAACGTGTCCTTTATAAAGGTAAACAGCCAGGGCGTTGTAGATCCACTGGAAGTTGAAAAGGTCTTACGCCCTGATACAGTGCTGGTCTCAGTGATGCTGGCACATAATGAGACCGGGGCTATTCAGCCGGTAGCTGAGATTTCGCAACTGGCCCGCAAGCGTGGAGTGCTGATCCATACAGACGCGGCCCAGGCCGTGGGCAAGATCCCTGTGGATGTCAAAAATCTTGGAGTAGACTACCTGAGTATTGCAGGACACAAGCTCTATGCGCCAAAAGGAATAGGTGCCCTCTATTGCAGAAAAGGCGCACCCCTTGGTCAGCTCATGTTCGGTGCAGGCCAGGAGCAGGGTCTTCGGCCCGGCACTGAGCCGGTTCCCCTGGCGGTCGGACTGGGAGCTGCCTGTGATTTTGTTGCCCGGGACATTGAGGCCGAGGCAGAAAGGGAAACAGGTCTCAGGGAGAAGCTCTATGCAAAACTATCTGGACTGGGCCATCCCATAATCAGGCATGGTGATCCTGAAAATACAATTCCCAACACCCTGAGCGTCAGTTTTATCGGCAAGAATGGAGCAAAGATCCTGGCTCAGGCCCCGGAGATTATGGCCTCTACCGGTTCAGCCTGCCACGACAGGGATATTAAGGTCTCCCATGTGCTTGCCGCCATGGGAGTCTCGCCGGAAGTAGCCTTGGGGACCCTTCGTCTCACCCTGGGTCGAGGGACTACCGAATCGGATATAGAAATTGCCGCCCAGGCCATTGGCAGGGCGCTTGAAAGGATGTAAGCGTTCACAGGGCACCGCACCTGCTTTGTTGTCGGGCACTTGAAGTACAGGAAGTACGTCTGCGTATCCTCCGCCTCGCATCTGCAGCACCCTGTAAACGCTTACGAAAGGATAAAAATATGAAATTTGTTGATTTAGGCAAGCAATATCAAAGCTACAGACAGGAAATAGACTCGGCCATCCACGAGATAATTAAAAAGAGCCAGTTCATACTGGGCAAGCCGGTGGAGGATCTGGAGACAGCTCTCTCAGCTTATGTTGGGGTCAAACATGCGATAGGGGTAGGCTCAGGGACGGATGGGCTGCTCCTTGCACTTATGGCCATGGGCTTACGGCCCGGAGAAGAGGTCATCACTACCCCCTTTACGTTTATAGCCACTGCGGAAGTCATAGCTCTTCTGAAGGCAAAGCCCATATTTGTGGATATAGACCCTAAAAGCCTTAACCTTGACACGGGCGAGATGCAAGACGCTCTGGCTGCAAGGCAAAAGGCCGGGGCCAAGGTAAGGGGCATCTTGCCTGTGAGCCTTTATGGTCAGTGCCCTGATATGGACGAAATCAATGAAATTGCGTCAGAATTTGGCCTGTTTGTGATTGAGGATGCCTGCCAGTCCTTTGGGGCAAGATACAAGAACCGGCTGTCCTGCGGCCTCAGCGACATTGGTGTCACCTCTTTTTTTCCTTCAAAGCCCCTTGGAGCATATGGGGACGGGGGCATGGTCTTCACTGATGATCCGGAAAAGGCAGATATGATAAGGTGTCTCCGGGTTCATGGCCAGAGGGCCAGATACAAG
>JAUWGF010000055.1:0-9615 GCA_030606515.1 Deltaproteobacteria bacterium
CATACACTCGAAGAATACAAAAAGGAGCTAAAGCAACAAATTGAGAGGGCAGAGCTTATAAATGCACAGGTGCGCGCAAAGATAGTAATAACCGATGAACAGGTTAATGAACATCTAAAAGAATATCCTTTTAAAAACAGCTCCGATGACCCACTCTATATAATGCAACACATATGTACTACATTTGAAAAGGATGATCCTGAATCCAGAAAGGAGGCCAGGAGACGGATCGAAGAGGCCTACAATGCACTAAGGGAAGAAAAAGTTTTTGAAGAAGTGGCAAGGCGCTATTCCGATCTCCCATCAGGCCAAGACGGTGGATACCTGGGCGCTTTTACCTTGAAAGAGATGGCACCCTTTGTCAAACAGGCTGTAGTCAACCTTAAACCAGGCGATTTTAGTGACATAGTTGATACTCAGGTGGGTTGGCAAATCTTCAGGTTAAAGGAAATAGTACAAAGCGGACAGACTGATCTCGATTCGGCTCAAATAAAGGAAGTCAGAAAAGAACTCTACCGCAAGCAAATAAATGCCCGGTTTGAAGAGTGGCTCAGGGAACTACGTTCAAAGTCAACTATTCAGATACTTCTTTGATTTTTTCTGTAATATTCCGAAAAAAAGATATGTTTAAAGAATCTTTAGGGGAATACCTCAAGCGGGAACGGGAACTACGCCAGATCTCCCTGGAGGAAGTTGCAGAAGGCACCAAAATTGCGATCTACAGGTTAAGGGCTATGGAGGCCGGCCGCTGGAACGAGCTGCCTGCCGAGGTCTTTGTGAAAGGCTTCATAAAGAGCTATGCAGAATTCATAGGTCTTGTTCCAGAAGACGTCATTCTTCGTTACCAGGAGATCCGTGCTGCTGATGAAAGTCTTGATGAGCCAACTGAGCCGGCATATAAGCCGTTATTTAATTATGTAAATAAAGTCTCTCTGTTTAAACGAGACTTAATCAGTGCCGCAGTAGTGCTTTTTCTCATCTTTTTATTGCTTATGCTGGTAATTTGGTTCTTTTGGCCCTCAGATGAAAAACACGAAACAGATCAAAACCTCACGCCTCCCGCGATCACTTCATCGAAAGAAAGACCTATTGAACACTCAAAGCACAAAGCTGAAAGCTGAAAGCTCAAAGCTTAAAGCTATCATAATCAACCCTTTCAGCTTTCAGCTCTTATACGGAATAACATGCCCGATATCTTCAAAAGTCCTGCATTCGTAATTTCAGGCCAGGACCTGGGAGAATCCGACCGGCTTATCACCTTTTACACAATGGCCAGAGGAAAAGTACGGGGCATTGCCAAGGGGGCAAAAAGGAGCCGACGCCGCTTTGTAAATGCACTTGAACCTTTCACCATGCTCAACCTGTCTCTAGTCCTGCCACGCACCACAGGTTTGAACAGGATCGACTCTACTGAAATCCTGGATAATTTTCCACATCTGAGACATAAAGTCGAATGCTATATCATGGCCAGTTTATGTTGCGAACTGGTAAATCTCTGGACAAAGGAAGATGATCCCCAAAAAAATCTTTTCAAACTCCTTCGATGGTATCTTAACTCTCTTAATGATGGTTTCCACCCTAGAAAGACCACCCTCTTTTTCAAGACCCTGCTTCTGACCCTGGCAGGTTATGCCCCTGGTTTTGATCAATGCCTCCTCTGTAAAAAGCCACCGATGGGCGATCACGTAGTCTTCAAACTTCATGCGGGAGGATTTATATGCAGCGGATGCCGGAAGTCAGGGGAAAAAATCCATAAAATAAGCTTGGGAACACTTAAGTCCTTAAGGTATATTCAAAAAGGACCTCTTGACAACCTCCATAGACTGACTATGACAGATGCGGTGCTTGAAGAGGCCTGGTCCCTTATGAAAAGCCTTCATTGCCACCATTTGGAGCAGGTACCTGCTTCTTATAAAGTGCTTGCCGGGTTTGGAACTGAATAAATATTAAGGGATTGAGGAATTGAGGGATTAAGGAATTAGGTTGTCTTTGTGGATTTCTGAATGAATGTACGTACAGGTCTTGAGACCTTTCTGGAAAATACGCCTTCATGGGTCAGGGGGAGAAGGCTGGGGCTCCTTTGTAACCAGGCCTCGGTTGACCCACGCTTAAGACACTCCAAGGACCTGATATTCACCATATTGCCAGGCCATCTGAAGTGCCTTTTTAGCCCCCAGCACGGCCTTTATGCTGAAAAGCAGGACAATATGAAGGAGTCTCCTGATGCATATGACCCGGCCCTTAATATCCCGGTCTTCAGTCTCTATGGAAAAGACAGAGAGCCTTCTCCCGGGCAATTGTCAGAGATAGACCTCCTTATCGTGGATCTTCAGGACATAGGCTGCCGCGTATACACATTCATCTGGACTCTCTACCTGGCCATGAAGGCCTGCGCCAAAGCAGGTGTGGGTATAACTGTGCTGGATCGCCCCAATCCTCTGGGAGGTGAGTCGATAGAGGGCAATCTTCTGGCTCGGGACTGTCAATCCTTTGTGGGGCTCGCCCCCCTTCCAATGCGTCATGGCATGACTATTGGAGAAATAGCCAGGTTTTTCATGGAAGAGCAAGGTCTGGATCTTGAGTTCCATGTTGTGAAGATGCAAGGCTGGAGGCGAGAGATGGACTTTGCTGCAACAGGTCTCCCCTGGATATGGCCTTCTCCAAATATGCCTACCCTTGATACAGCCGGGGTATATCCGGGGCAGGTCGTCTGGGAAGGCACAAATGTCTCAGAGGGAAGGGGTACTACCAGGCCCTTTGAGATATTCGGCGCTCCTTTTCTTGACAGTGACGCCCTGAGAAAAGAGGCGGAAATGTGGAAACTGCCGGGTTTTGTCCTGAGAGAACAGTCTTTCGAACCGACTTTCCACAAGTGGTCGGGAAAACAGTGCATAGGCTTTCAGATCCACGTAACGCATAGACTTGAATACCGGCCATATATTACGACCCTTGCCATTTTAGCCGCAGTCAAAAGGATGCATCCAAAAGACTTTGCATGGAAAGACCCTCCCTATGAATACGAGTTCAAGCGCCTTCCAGCGGATCTGATTATTGGAGACAAGATGGTGAGAGAGGCCGTGAATGCCGGAACAGACCCAATGGATATCCAGTCTATCTGGGCCAGGGACTTAAAAGACTTTGAGAAGGCCCGGCCGGCCTGGCTGCTATATCCGTAACTACTCAGGTTGTCAGATTCACGGTGGAACTTTGAACCTGGGTAGTTACATTTTATCTTTCACTTTGTCGGCCTTTCCGGTTGCTACGTGATCAGTTACGGAATATTAGCAAGCAAGACTGTCGGTGTTGGCAACTCTGGTTAAGCGGATATCTTCGTAAGCGCGCGTTTCATCTTGCATAGACACAAGATCCCAAAAAAAAGTTGGAACCTTTTCCCTTATCCATGCGTATATATACAGAAAGGAGAAAAATATGTCCTCTATCGGTCCTGAGACACTTGTCCGGTTCCAGGCAGGTGACATTGAGGCCTTCCGAATGATCATAGAGCACTATCAGGAAAAAATATTCCGGCTGGGCCTACGGTTGTTTGGTCAGACCGATGAAGCGGCCGACTTTGCGCAAGATGCTTTTCTCCGGATATTTGAACAAAGAGGGCGTTACGATCCTAAGCGGCCCTTTGAAAACTGGTTCTTTAGGGTAGCTACAAACCTGGGCCGTGATCAATTACGCCGCCGACGTGAGATCCCGACTGGCGACGAGCCGCCGGAACTTGCGATTGAACCGCAGGCAGAGCCGGAGATGCTTAAACGCGAACGGAATTTGCGTGTACAGCAGGCACTTCAAAAGGTGAAACCCAAATACAGGGAAGGCCTGGCCTTACGCTTTGAGTTGGATTTGAACCTGCAGGAAATGGCTCAGATCCAAGGCATATCACTAGGAACAGTGAAATCCCGTATGAGTAGAGGTCTAAAGGCCTTTCATAGGGCCTACCAGGCATTGGGAGGTGAGTAAGCATGAGATGCCGTAAAGTCGAAAAATGTCTTGCCGAACAGGAGTTGGGCATTTTGTCCCCAGGAAAGAAAGAGGCGCTCGATGCCCATCTGGTGAAGTGTGCCGCCTGCCGTCAGGTTGCTGAGGAGTTTACCCGATCCATGACGGCCTTAAGTGAAGGTACTGACATCGATCCTCCTCAAGACCTGGTACAGCGTATCCTGCGCCGCGTCGCCAGGGAACCCGAGCCTTCAGCTCCAAGGTACTGGTGGTGGATCGCGCCCGCCTTGGTTGGAGCAGTCGTGATCATGCTGGTCCTATATATGCCTGCGATTTTTGGCCCTCGTATCCATATGACTGAACGGGAGGTCCTGGCAGGCTATGCCGAGAACCTCGAACTCCTTGGTTTTGGGAGCACAGAGGTCTATTCAGAAGACGATGCCTCTGACTACGAGGAGTTTGGAATACCGTCCGAAGTAGCCAAGCTATTGATTTAGATATACCTCAAGAAAATAGACACAAAAAAGGAGAAATCAAAAATGAGAAAAAATGCAAAGATCGTAATCGTGATGTTGCTTGTCATGGGGCTTGTGTTCTCAGCCGGGAATGCAGGTGCGTTTGGACCCGATGGCCAAGGCGGTCCTGAAGTAATTAAGGCCGGCCCTCAAATAATGGCCAATCTCGATCTGACTACAGATCAGGTCAAAAAACTGAAAGAAGAACGAATAAAAAAACAGAAACAGATGATCAAACTGCGGGCGGAACTAGAAACCCTCCTGGTTGATCTCAGGAGCGAGGCCAGTAAGGACGAAGCAGATCTATCCAGGGTAGAGATATTAGCAAGTCAGATTGGTGAACTGAGAGGCAAGATGACCGCTGCCCGGATTAAATCAGTGATCTATCTTAGGTCGATACTCACGCCGGAACAAAAGAGAAAAATGGATCTAATGGAGCTTCAGTTTGGAGGGCCTTTCCATAAGGGGCGCAAGGGAAACCGCCAAGGCAACATACGCTAAACCCCATGCTACAACACGCAAGGACTCATCGTCGTATTAAGGCCGGGTTTTGCAAAATCTGGAACCCGGCCGTTTTGTGTTGCACAAGGCTGGGCGTTGTGAGCATGTTTCTCGTCAGCACTAAACGGCATCTGGCAGGCTTAGGACCCGTAAAGGATATTTCCCGAGGTGGATAGGTGGCGCCTGCTTACAGTTTGAATTTGCGAAAAGAAGTCCCCTAGAGACACGAAACAGAGGAATAGCATGACTGCAACTCCTGTTGTCCGTTCAATCCGAATCCGAAATGGCCGGGCGGATACGTCCAAGCGCTTCGGGATCAGGGGATAGAGGAAGGCAATATCCCGCATTTCTTACGATGGGTCTGATCAGCTAAAGGCTAAGGCTCCTTGCGATTGATTTTGAACTTATCAAAGTCGCGATCATAGCTGTAAAGGATATTTTGTCTATCTCCTTCTAAACAGGCAACCAGATAACAATCTACAATGTCCAACTTGCTGTCATGCCAGAGTTCTATCATACGCCTGACAATTCTTTTCTCCTTAACGATAATCCCTTTATATTCCAGGATGCTTAGCATCCCGGTTGCTATATCTTCTCTGGGAACAGAGTAAAAACTTCCTAGAACAAATATTACCTGGAACAAAACAATCAATTTCAATTCAACCCGCAAATCTCCCCGTTCCAGTGATTCAAACAAGGTATATACTCCTCGGAACTTTTTGGTTTTGTCCGATGTTAGAAAGCGAATCAAAATATTAGTATCCAATAGCGCCGTCATTTTTTCCAGCCCTCGACAAATCCTGCTTCCGTTGCCTTGCCGATATCAGCTTTCTCAAGTTTTGGCTTCCCTTTTGCGTATTTACCAAATATTCCAAATAAGGAGTCGGTCAAAGATTTCCCCCCTTTTTTTGGGAGCATAGGTTTTAGTAGGATGCCGTCGGCTTTGGGGATTACATCAACATGATCTCCAATCTCAATATGGTATTTTTTTCTTAAAGCAACAGGAATGACAATCTGCCCTTTAGGGAAGACTTTCCTTTTTACAGATACTTTAGAAGTTGCGCCCATGCTTCTTCTCCATTGTAAATAGGTTATACTAAATATTTTAATAAAGTATAACCAAATGTCAAGTAGAATGGAGTTAACGGATAGCCAAACAGCCTATGAACCCGGATTATGCAGTTGCCGAGTTTGCCGAAGATGCGAGGCGAGCAGGAATTGCGGGACGCCATGGACTAGATTGAATAAGTGTAATAACGGTATATGAGAAGAACAGCATCAATTCAAAGAAACTTCGAATGGGTAGTCTTCGCGATTATATCTCACAGGTCAGGCTGCTGATTAGGATGCCTATCTGAATAAACTTCAGGATCTTTTTCCCTCCAATCCCAGATCCAATTACGAAGACATTCAAAGTAAAAATTACCTTATGCCCAATTATTCCAGCCGTCAAGTTCATTCAGAAACAGCGTTCTCCTGAGATCGCAAGGGTTTACAATCATACTCAAAATAAGAACCGGCCGATAACCTTCTATCGAACAGGCAGCGGTGTCGAAGTCGACTTTGTTATTGAAACCCGGAAGCGGCAACCCTCCTCAAATGCTCACATTGTTTGCCTGGAAGTAAAAATGGCGAAAAAATGGGACAGGAGATGGGAACGGTCCATGCGTTCCCTGAGCAAATCCGGCCGAATCCACGTAGATAAGATGATTGGCATTTACACAGGCAAAAGAACGTATCATTTTGACGGCATAGATGTTCTACCCGTGGAGGAGTTTCTAAAACGGTTGCATCGGGGCGATGTTTTCTGAGCGGATTTCCTGTGAGGTGTATGAGGAATCACAGCCCCCTGCAACTTGTTAGCCTGTGTGCTTTTGCTCTAATTAATTATGAAGGCACATTGTCCTCATGCAGAGACAAGTTAGACCAGCATGACAGTCTCTATCTGTTCCACCACCTCGAAATGCTTATCCCTTGTCAGTAGCGTCCCCCCGGCTTTCATACAGGATGCCGCAATCCATACATCATTAATCGGTATTTTTGCTCCCTTTCTTTGTAATGACAAAAATATAACGGCGTATTTTCCGGCAACATCTGCATCTACATTAATAATTTCAACTCTTAAGCGATTGATAAACTCATACAATTTTTTTTCGTTAAATTGCTGCCGACTCCCTTTCATGAACCCAAAATTGAGTTCTCCGAGAACCACAGAAGGTAGATATATCTGTTCGCCATGGATAGCCATAAAATTTACTGTTTCAGGCAGACCCTCTGCATAGTCGCTGTAGATATTGGTATCCAGTACAAGCTTCAATCCCAGTCCCCCTCAATAACCTGGTTGAAGACTTCGGTAGCTTTTCTTAATTCCTCTGCTTCAGCATGAGAGAGCCAGCCTGCAAGTCCGCGGGTCACCTTTTCACGATTCTTCACCAAACCCAGCTTTTCATCCACAGCCTCAAGAATAAACGCCGATTTCGTTTTTCTTGCTTTCACTGCGGCGTTTTTAATCATCTCTTCCTTTTTCGATGGTATCCTTAAGCTTAAAGGCATAGGCTCACCTCCCTGTATCGCATATTTAATAAATGTATCTTGAAATAATGGCGGTGTCAATGTCTAAAAAATAGATACTAAGAAAGCTCGCTTTCAAAAACTGTATCTCAACCTCAAATAGGCCATATCATTATCCTCAAATTGGCCCAGGCGGGAATCTTCAGGGTCGTTGAAGGTCATATATCCGGGAGCGATTTGCCAGTTGTCGCCGATCTTTTATTATGCCAGGATCTAAAAAGCTATTCCTTTCATCAATATGCTTGACCGGTATATCGATATATGGCATTGCTTCTCCGACCCTGGGATTTCTTCGTATTCCACCTGGCAATCGGCTTGAAAAAATGTCTGGAGACCTTGAAGGATTTTGGAGCGTAAGAATTAATGACCAATGGAGAATTGTCTTTAAATGGATAGACAATGACGCTTATGACGAAATCAGGAATCTGATAGAACTTTCCTATGGCTTTAATCTACAAGAACCGGAGATAGAGATTCCACTTGCGCCGCACATGGCATGTCCACATTGTGGCGGCATTCTGAAATTCAGACTATGGATTCCGCCAATGCTGGTGCTACAGCCAAGATAGGGTTCTGTTCACAGGCCATAGGCTGATTAAATACGCTTGAAGATACATTTGACCGCAAGATTTGCGGTAATAGAGACGCATGCCTAAAATAAAAGAAAAAGTGCTGAAAGTGATAGAAAAATGGAGGAAAACGACAAAAAACTGTTCAAAAGATGCCACTTATCGGAGTAAGCATGTCCACCTGCTCAGAATTTAAGCCCCACACCTCCCACTAAAAGCTAAAAAGAAACCCCGAAGCAATACCTTTATAGCACAGACCTTGCCAACCAGGGCTTCTTGAAGAAGGGATTGAAACGACCTTTCAGAATCGTCTCAATCCTAATTGGTTGTGAAGCGCGGAGCGCCGACACCCGGCGAATGGCAATACGCGGCATATTATTTCCCATCTTGTGGCAGTAGCTTAGGCCTCTCAGACAAATCTTTGCTTATCCACTTTGTATAATATTCTTTATGCTTCGATTGGATACTAGCCATATTGTCACTTGCCCAATTATCAGAGGCAGGAGATTTTTCTACCCATTCACAGCCTTCTAGCCATTCGCTGAATTGAGAAGAACTTAGTTCATCGGCATGTATTGGCTTAAGAGAGAACCGTGCTTTCCACATCCCCATTCTTGGTGTAACAAGTGCGTAATAAGTCTTATTTGCTTCTAATTCTGCTAACATGAAATCCGCACTTTCACCAACAACCATGAAAAGATGTTTCCCCGGTTCTAACTGGTAAGCAACCTTTTTCTTTGCTGCGACAATCCCAGCCAGTGAAGGGTTATCTCCTTTAATTTCAAATACGCTAGATTGAATGGCGAACCCAAAGCTTGATGGACGCATAAATACAACCATTGATTTCCCTTCCCCTGGTGCAGTAACAATCCTGTCAGGCGGCACAATTCGCATATTTTTGACTGTACCTGCGCAGCCAGATAAAAATAGTGCAAGTAATAACACTGCAAAATAAGGTGAGAAACCTCTTTTTTTGTTCATCATCATTTATCTCCTTTCAGTTGACTATTGTGTTGCCTAACAAGTAATTATGATTTTTCGTTTAAATACCACAAATAAAAATATTGACCAGAAAAAAGTAATTTCTTATGTTTAATCCCATTTTCCGCGGGTAAAAAATCTGTTTGTCCTGATTTTAATTTTTCGTCATGAGGCTCGATTCCCAATATTGATCCTGAGTGATTCCGAGAAATTTGAGAATCGTTTTTTGGGTCTCAGTCAATTCGTCTTTAAATTCCTCTACAATTTTCGATCCTTGATTTATTGAGAAGTTACCCTTAACATACTGTCTCATTTTCGGGGTCCACTATAGCAGGTACCATTATCGAAAAATAGGCCTTGATCATCGTTTCGGCCAATACGATGTTAAACCGCAGAATATCGAATAAGGAATTTCGAATCATGAAGGATTTTAAGGTCATTCCCTTCGATATTCATAATTCCTTGTTCGATATTCGATATTCAAATGTCAGTTCGAGTGGCCGAAACGATGATCAAGGCCGAATTATATC
>JAUWGF010000167.1:0-3965 GCA_030606515.1 Deltaproteobacteria bacterium
TCAGCAGGGGCGGATTACGTTGATATTGAACTCAGAACAGATCCGGCCTTAAGGGATGCCATAGTAAAAAAGGTTCGTGAAGCCGGGACAAAGCTCATCATTTCCTATCATGATTTTTCTTGCACTCCCGAGAAGGAAAAACTGATCGAAGTATTTGATTCGGAAAGACAGGCCGGGGCAGACATTGGGAAGATAGTCACCATGGCCGCGGGTCCACAGGATGTCTTGAAAGTTTTTTCGCTGTATTTTAAGGCGCTGGATGAGGGGTTTTCTTTGATAGCCTTCTGTATGGGGCCTTTTGGAAAGATGAGCAGGCTGGCCTGCCTGGCGATGGGGGCTTATCTGACCTATGCGTCTCCAGCCAGGGGTCATGAGGCTGCTCCAGGGCAAATACCTCTTGATGACTTGAGGGCTATGGTTGATTGCTTGAACGATACGCGATAAAAGAATTTTGGAGATATCTTTTTTAGGGGCGCTTATCCTCTTGACTTAATGGGTTTTTTTCTTTAACGTATTAATGTTTTGGAATTTGTAACAGCTCCCCTAAGATTTATCTTATGTGTTTGGAGAGGAGGGTGTCTCAATATGACCTTAACTAAGGCAGATCTTGTAAGTCGTATATATAGAAGTAAAAAACTGAGCAAAATAGAGTCTGCTCAAGCTGTAGAGAGCTTGCTCAAAATAATTAAAGATCGTCTTGAGGCAGGAGAGAACGTTCTTGTTAGCGGTTTTGGTAAATTTTCTGTCAAGGATAAGAGATCCAGACGTGGCAGAAACCCGCATACAGGAGAGGACCTGATCCTTGCTCCTCGAAGAGTCGTGACTTTTCGGCCTTCAGGAGTGTTGCGTCAAAAAATAAACGGAAAGACCGGAAAGTAATTCCGCTAAAAAATCAGCAATCCTAAATTCAAAACTCAAAATCCTAAATTCAAAATTGTGTCTGAACCGCTTTTCCGTTCAGACACTAATTAGATGGTGCCGAAGGGGAGATTCGAACTCCCACGGATATACTGTCCACTAGATCCTGAATCTAGCGCGTCTACCAATTCCGCCACTTCGGCTGAGCGAAAATCATTAAATAGACAGTGCTTGCACTTGTCAAGGGGCCATTGTACTGTCTGCTGACCAAATAGTAAATGAATGTCTGGAGCAAAGGCTGCAACCACAAACTGAAGAAGATTTGAAATGAATGTTTACAAAGGCCTGCACGAGATTAAAAAACCATTTCATAGGCCTGCACTGACCATAGGTAACTTTGACGGAGTACATCTGGGGCATCAGGCCCTTTTCCGCCGGGTAGTGGAGCTTGCAGGGCCAAGAAACGGGGACACGGTAGCCCTTACCTTTGAGCCTCATCCCATGAAGGTCTTAAGGCCTCAAAATCCACCAAAACTTATTTCAACCATGGACCATAAGGTGGAGCTGATAGCTGAGGCCGGAATTGAACACCTGATTCGCCTACCCTTTACCAAAGAGCTTGCAGGCACGTCTGCCCACGATTTTGTCAATAAAATACTTCACCAGACTATAGGGGTGGAGGACCTGGTCGTGGGTTATGATTATGCCTTTGGCAAGGGTCGGCAGGGAAACATATCTTTACTCCAGGCCATGGGATCCAAGCTTGGATTTAACGTACATGTTATCTCCCCTGTTTCTGTGGAAGGCATGGTAGTCAGCAGCACTAATGTCAGGGAACATGTAACCCGGGGCGAGATGAAAAAGGTCCGGCTCCTCCTTGGAAGGTATTACCAGATTCATGGAATCGTACAGGAAGGAATACGTCGAGGCGGTCCGGTCGTAGGCTTTCCCACAGCAAACCTGCGCATTGACAAGGAGGATCTATGCCCCAAACCGGGGGTCTACGTAGTTCAGGTTATTCATCAAGACCAGTGCTATGGAGGGGTGATGAATATCGGGTACAATCCTACATTTGGCGGACAGGATCTGGGGGCCGAGGTCCATATATTCGACTTTGAAAAGGATATCTACGGTCACCCGATTAAATTGGATTTTATACAGCGATTGAGGGATGAAAAGAAATTTTCCGGGCCAAAGGAACTGGCCGGACAGATCACAAAGGATGCGGAGGCAGCGCGTCTCGTCCTTGCGTAGGGGCAGGCCCCCGTGCCTGCCCAATCACTATCCAAAAAAGGGATAGCTAATGGCTATCCCTTTTTGTTTGATAAGATTTGATGTTTAATTTGCGCTAGACTTCCTCAACGGTGATGGCGCCCGCTTCACAGACCTCTACACAGGTCTCACAGCCCAAACAGTCTTCCATCCTGGCGATTATTGGCCTTTCAGCCTCTTCGTCCCAGTCAAATACTTCTGACGGACAGTTGCCCACACACTCCTCGTCGCCCTGGCACTTATCAAAATCAATGGTGACCTCAAACATAACTTCCTCCTTTTTATGATAATCAGTAAGCCCACATATCTTGGCATTTAATTACTTGGTCGTTCATATAGACGATCGGCGTTCTTTTTGTCAACCCCGTTTTCATGAAATATTGCTTAAAATAATTTCCGTCAGATTTTAACATGTTCCCTGTGACTTTGTACGGCGATATTCAATAGCGATCTTAACTAGGCGGGTGGCCCATTCAGGGCGCTCAAGGGCGTGGATGTGGGTATAGGTCCCAAAGATATTTTTAAACACTATTCCTTCAAGTTGTCCGTCAAAGCCATGCCCCCTTACTACACGGCAGCTTAGTTTTCCTGAATTTCCTTTGTCCACCAGGACCGGTCTGGAGTAATGGAATTCATGGCCCCGTAATATTGTCCCTATATCATAAAAGGGATTTTGGGAGACAACTTCAAGGGCGCTGTAGCCATGGCCGACCGGCTTTTCACCGACAACAAAATCCCAACCGATGGCCCCTGCCATAGGATAGGTCCGCCCTTGCCAGACAAGTTGCCTGCCCAGATACATCAGGCCTCCGCACTCTGCATAGACAGGAAGTCCGCGATGTATAGCCTGATAGAGATCCATTCTCATGGCTTCATTAGCTGAGAGGCGGGCAGCCTGTGTTTCGGGGAACCCCCCTCCTATATATAGTGCATCGAGTTCCGGCAATCCGCCACCTTGAAGAGAATCCAGGAATATGAGTTTTGCCCCGGCTTTCTCCAGGGCTTCAAGGTTTTCAGGGTAATAGAATTGAAAGGCCCCATCCTGGAGCACACCTACAAGAGGCGTTTGTGACAAAGGGATTTCTTCTGCACCAGGAAATAGTTCCACGGCATCCATACTGCCAAATTTCCATTCCTTACTCTGATCAGCGATCTTTGCTAATGTATGGATATCCACTGATTCTGTCACCATCCGGCCCAGCCGGTCCAGGGCTTCGGCGGCCTCCGGGTGTTCTTCCCACGGAGTTACACCAAGATGGCGCATAGGGATAGGATCACCCTTCATCCTTGGCAGGGCACCGAGTACGGAAATGCCTGTGTATTTTTCGACAGATTGCCTGACAATTGTTTCATGGCGCAATCCGGCTACATGGTTGAGTATCACTCCATCAATACGAAGTTCCGGATCAAGCCTCTGACAGCCCAGGACAAGGGCCGCGGCTGTCCTTGTCATTTTGGTGCAGTCCAAAACCAAAACAACAGGGGCATCTATCCACTTGGCAAGTTCTGCCGTGCTACTTGAACCGGACTCATCTACGCCGTCAAAAAGACCACGATTGCCTTCTATTACACTGATATCAGCGTCTTTTGCCCTGAAGGCAAAGGACTTGCGGATGATTTCCTCGGACATAAGGAAAGGGTCCAGGTTGTAGCAGGGCCTTTTGGCAGCCTGTGAGAGCCAGCCGGCATCAATATAATCAGGGCCTTTTTTAAAAGGAACTACTTGAAAGCCCTGTTTTTGCCAGGCCCGAACCAGTCCTAAAGCGGCAACAGTCTTCCCTGCTCCGCCCTTAAGGCCCGCGATGACTAATCTGGGAAAGTTTTCTTGGAGCATG
>JAUWGF010000008.1:0-22125 GCA_030606515.1 Deltaproteobacteria bacterium
AAGCGGAGCAGGCGGCGTATGAGCGACCGGATCGCAGTGGAGGGCCGCCTGTATTCCTGGTGTCTGAATGACTTGTGAGAGCACTGGGTTGTTTGGAACCTAAACGTCCGTTTTTGTCTGTGTGTGTCTGTGGCTGATTCAAAAAGTATTTTTACGGTTGCGAATCCCAAGGAAGATTACATGGAAATACTCAATGATATTTATCTCCATTGTGATTTCAACTATCATGTCCTCAGTTAATGGCGGGCATCCGTCTATGTTGAAAAAGTGTAAACTACAAAATGAAGGATGCCTAAAAGCCTGGGAATAAAATTTTTAATTGTACTTTTAAATAGTCTTTTTCCTTGCAATGTTTGGGCAAATGACTTAATAATAGACTATTATATAGGTTACTGTATAGGTCAAAGGAGGTGTTCACAATGGCTATTACACATTCAATTTTGGCAGACGTTAGTGCCGGAATTTCCGAGTTAAAGAAAAATCCGATGGCAGTGGTTCAGCGGGGTGATGGTGCGCCAGTTGTGATTTTGAATCGCAATGAGCCGGTTTTTTATGCAGTTCCTGCGGAAGCCTATGAATTGTTAATGGACAAACTGGAAGATATAGAATTGGCCGCAATTGTCGAGGCACGTAAAAATCAGCCTGAAATCGAGGTAGATATAAATGACCTTTAAGCTGGTTTTTAAGGTGGACGCAAAGAAAGAGTGGGATAGCTTGGATTCAACCGTTCGCTCTATCTTTGCTAAAAAGTTAAAAGAACGAATAGGGCAACCCTGCATAAAAAGTGCTCGTCTTGGCGGGATGAAAGATTGCTACAAAATCAAACTGCGGCGGGCCGGATATCGTCTAGTGTATCAGGTACGTGATAAGGAGCTGATTGTATCGGTCATAGCAGTCGGTAAGCGGGAGAGAAACCAAGTTTACAAAGCGGCTATCAAAAGAATTTAACAGTAGAGATATTTGCGTATTTAGTTGAGAAGGCGAAAACGAATTTCGTGTTTTCGTGAATGATTGTGTCCCTAATCGAACGAAAGAAAGGTGGTCGCAAAGCCTGTTAAACATGTTCAAATCTTAGGGAAATTACATGAAAATACTCAATGATATTATCTCCTCTGTGACAGAGGATTGTAAAATTCAAGAAGTTCATACCTGTATTCACTGGACAGCAGTGGTCAGTAAAAATTGCGGACTGTCTTCTACTTTTCAGGATGACTGCATTCCCCACATTCCAGTGAGAGATGTGGGCAAATTGGCTCAAAAAACCGCGTTAGAAGTGGTAGAATATGCTCGATCAGACAATCTTTTGGAGGCATCAATCGGCATGGCGGCCTTGAACTCCTTGATAGAGATTGATGAAGACCGTTGTGTTAAACTGAATGCCTTTGAAATATTAGCAGAAAAAGGAAAGGGCAAAAACGTATGCGTCGTGGGCCATTTTCCATTTATTCCCAGGATGCGGAAATTGGCCAATAGACTCTGGGTAATAGAAAAAAAACCACAGGAAGGGGATTTGTCGGCAGAAGAGACTGAAAATGTACTGCCTATGGCTGACGTTGTGGCTATTACCGGTACGTCATTTATCAATCATACAGTAGATGAATTATTAAGTTTGTGCAGGAAGAGTTTTGTGGTGATGGTGGGAGCGACTTCGCCTTTGTCACCTGTACTTTTTGACTACGGAGTTGATATGATTGCAGGTTCAAAAGTAGTTAATCCGCAAAAGGCTATTCAGTGTATCAGCGAAGGGGCTACATTTAAACAGATTAAGGGCATAAAACACTTGATTATGAAAAAATGGTAACCGTTCAAAGGTTCAGAGGTTCAGGGTTCAAAGGTTCTCCGAAAATCTGAACCGTAAAAAGCAACCATGAACTCCAGAACCTGTGAACGTCTACAAAAAATAAAAAGGAGGAAATACAATGGAAGCAAAGGACGTACTGTATCTTGGACTCGGAGCTGCCTTTTTAGCAAAGGACAAGCTCAAGGAACGGATCAAGGAATTGGAGAAACGCGGGGAAATCAATAAGGAAGATGCCAAGAAGTTCATTCAAGACGCTAAAGACCGTGCCAAGAAGGAAGAGGAGGCCCTTGACTCGCGTATCCAGGAAAAACTCAAAGAGACCATCCGTGAGATGGGCTTGGCCACCAAGGAGGACCTTGAAGAACTGAAAACAATAATCAAAAAGGCCTGATGCTCAAAAACTATGCTCCAGGACGGGTGTGGAAGACGTTTCGTTTTCTGCTCACTGTATTTGTTATTGTCCGCAAAAAGGAGCGCTTTCTTTATATACGTCCTCTGGATCCAACTGCGTTCAAGCAAACCATCCTTGACTTGGGCGTTAGTTTTATCAAGCTGGCCCAGGTCCTGGCCACCAGGGCCGACTTCTTTACCGAGGAATATCTGCGGGAGCTTAAGACTATCCATGACGAGGTCGAGCCCATGGACCGGGGCGATTTTGAGGTCATGTACAACCGGGCCTTTGGCTCATCCCGGCCCTTTCGTCATTTTGTCCACAGTCCTATAGCCAGTGCCTCTATAGGCCAGGTGCACAAGGCCGTACTGGATGACGGCACAAAGGTGGCTGTGAAAATACGCCGCCTGAACATTGAAAAGGACGTCCTTGATGATATTCGAATCATTGGTATTTTCCTTAGGATTTTCCATCCTTTCTTCAGCCGGCTTACAAAAAACTCTTTAGAAGCAGTGCTCAATGAATTCGCCGACATGATCGTCAAAGAAGTGGACCTGTCCATTGAATTGGACAATCTTCGTAAATTCAGAGAGATCTATCAACTGAGCGGCATCCAATTTCCCGATGTATATCCACGCCATTGCAGTTGTGACGCCCTGGTTATGAGTTTTGAGACAGGGATGCGTATTGATGATAAAGAGGGCTTAGCCCGCTCAAATATCCCATTTGCCACTCTTATGGACAGGATGATCTCCTTCTATATGGAACAGATGCTGGTATGCGGCCTTTTTCACGCCGATCCTCATCCCGGCAATTTTTTAGTTGGGAACGACGGTACGCTGATTGTCCTTGACTTTGGAATGGTCAAGCGATTGCCCAACTCCACCCGGGTCGCCATGATTGAGATGATCAAGGCCGCCAATGAGCAAGACTTTGAGCTCTTTATTGTCTCATGCAAACGGTTAGGTGTAATTGCAGCTACGGCACGGGAAGACCAAATGCAGGAACTGGCGGAGCGCATGTTTGATATCTTTGGAAATGAAAACTTGAACGCCACTAGCATGCAGAACCTGGCCTTTGATGTCCTGGACTCTATGAGAGAACTCCCCTTTAAAGTTCCGCAGGAACTGGTCTATGTCATGCGGGCCAGCTCCCTTGTGGAGGGGCTGGGGACCAGCTTTATTGAAAATTTTAACGGCATCAAAGACATCCTGCCTGTTCTGATAAAAAATATTAACAGGGCCCTGGGTGCGGAAAACAGGTTATTCCCCACACTCAAAAGCGAACTCATGTCCTTGCCCCTGACCGTGCGGCGGTTGAAGATAATTATCACGGATTTGAGTGAGGACAACCTGCACATAAAGCTGTCCGGGGAGACCCTGGAAATCCTGGGAGAATATGTACGTGCCTACCTGAAACCCATAGGCATGGGAGTGCTTCTACTCACAGCGGCATTTTTCGTGCAGAACCTGAGCTTTTCCCACCACCAGGAAGTTGCTGTTATTCTTTTTATTCTTGGAGTTTTGCGGGTGCTTATCGCCCTGAAATGATGGTTTTTTCCTAAGAGCCTAATTGGGAAAATTTTCATCCAGCTCGTCCAGCAATTCCGGCATGGATCTGTCAGTGGACAGTACCATTAAATGGTCCTGGTCAAGTTCATCTGTTGGGGCGAACAGGTCCTTTTGTTTCAGATAGATCTCCCACCGCCCGTCTGAAACCTGGGTTTCTGTTCGGGTCCTTTGGGTCAAGCGTTTCTTTATTTCCTGTTCAGGACAGGTACACAAGATAAAATGGACGTTTGCTTTAGCCTCTCTGGCTAACTCAATAAGTCTTAATCTCTCTTCCCTGTCCCGATAAGTGGCGTCCAGTATCACTGACTCCCCTTGCATCAGATGTTTGCCGGCAAGGCAGGCCAACGCCCTGTATGTTGTTAAAGTCTGTTGCCGGCTGTAAATGCCCTGGCCAAAAGGCTCCCAGTGACGTTCATCCGTGGGTATCTTGGCTACAGACTCTTTTCTCACTCTGTCCGAGTTATAAAAAGGAAGTTGATAATTTTTTGCCCAGGCAGATGCAACTGTAGACTTGCCCGTACCGGAAAGACCGAAAAACACATACAGGTCAGGGATGCCAATGCCTCCGGCATAATTCAACGCCAGGCGGAAATATTTTAAGGCCTGACGCTTGGCACTTTCTTTTGTGTCACTGTCTATGCCATCGGATGCCCAGGTAAAACAACCGATTTTACCCCTTACATATGCCCTGTAACACTTGTAAAAGTCCTTTAACTCAAGAAGCTGAGCATCCCCGATCTTATCAGAAAATGATCTGACAAAATAGTTGGAGAGTGTTGGAAGACCATGATAGTCGAGATCCATAGCCAAAAAGGCCACATCCGAGGCAATGTCTCCGCATCTAAAGCGTTCGTTAAACTCAATGCAGTCAAAGATGTAAACAGCGTTATTTGCTTTATCAAAACAGATATTTGCAGAATATAAATCCCCGTGGCCTTCTCTGATTAAGCCTTGTTCTATTCTTGACAGGAACAGAGGCTTGTTGCTGTTAATGAAAGACCTGGTGTAATTACAGATATGACTGTAGGCGGCTTCTTCGATGAGATTTCCAACAAAAGATACAGTCTGATCGAAATTTTCCTCTGTGTTTTGACGTATTATGTCTATTGTCCCAAAATTTTCGATTTTCTCCCCTGCAGCTGCTTTTTTGTAAAAGGGAGCCAATCTATTGACAACTGCATTGATTTCGGCATTGCCTATCATATTTTCGGAAAGGAGGCGAACCATCATGCCTTCTTCAGGCATACGCCGCATAACCACGGCCCACTCCATTGGCGCTCCGGCCCCATTAATTTTTATTTGACCATCATCATTGGTGACAGGCCACACATCCAGGTAAATCTCCGCACACAGCCGGCGGTTCAACCGTAGCTCTTCCAAACAAAAATGGTGCCTCTTTTCCAGTGTTGTAAAATTCAGGAAACCAAAGTCTACAGGCTTTTTGAGTTTATAGACCCTGTCTCCTGCCAGGAATACCCATGAAATGTGTGTCTGAATCATAAGAACATCATCCACAAGATGTGGATATGATGCCGGATCTAACATTGTCTTCATCCAAGAAGGTTTCTTAGACATAGAATTCTCCTGAGCGGCTTTTTCACCCTTGTCGCCTTTTGGCCGGAAGTCTGATCTTGATTCCTGTGACCGGCGTGATTATGCTGATATGGCATTTGCGGCTTTTTTTATAGTTTTATCGGGATATCTTGGTTTTGTCGACCATCATAATAGGAGTTTGTTGAAAATGGCAGAGATTAGAAGCGCTATTGAAATCGCTATGGAAAAGGCGGATCGCCTGGGACGTGCTACCAAGGAAGAGTTGGAGACTGAAAAGTGGCTGGATCATGGCCACCGAATAGTTGCCAGGTATATGCAAAGTGAAATTGAGGATCTTGAAACCGGCCTCAGCGATATTTCCGGGGATGAGCTGCCACTGGTCTTAAAGGGAGCCACAGAAATACTGTTAAGGAATATTGTTTTACCCAGGGATAAAGACCAGTGGCCGGGCATAAAAAAGGCCTTGAGTGGTTTTGTGGAGCTAAAAGGCAGTGTGGCAAATCAAATTATTCCTCGCATCGAGCAGTTAATGGAAAGCTATGAGCAGACCCGTGATCAATATCACGAACAGTTAAAAATGCAGATGCAGAACCATCTCGGTGGAATAAAGCAGGCCATTTCACAACAGTATGGTACGGCTATGGCCAGCGAGATAGATGTTGATTCATTGCCTGAATTTCAAAAGGAGTGGTCTCGGATATCTTCTGAAATCACTGATCAATTTGAGCAACAGTTGATTCCTCTCAAGGCCCACTTGAAGGAATTATAGGTTACACCTCATAAATCATACAGTATATTCATAAGTTAATAACAAATCTTAAGCCAATTTATCTTCATGAATGAGACAAAGCTCCGGGATCTGCTGGAGAAAATAAGGGCGGGCGATATATCTGTAAACCAGGGAATAGAGGGCCTTAAAAAACTCCCTTTTGAGGATCTGGGCTGGGCCTGTCTTGATCACCACAGACACATCAGAGAGGGGTTTCCAGAGGTCGTTTACGGACCTGGGAAGACATGTGAACAATTAGTAGGCATTGTTTCCAAGCTGATTTCTGTTGGCGGGCCGGTACTTGTGACACGGGTATCAGAGGAACAATCAGAGCGTGTTGTCCAGGCTATACCGGAGATAGAATTTCACCCAATACCCAAATCACTGACCTGGTCGGGAAATATTTCCAGGCCCAGGCCGTCAAATAAAGGAACTGTCCTGGTGATTTCAGCCGGTACGGCTGACCTGCCCGTTGCAGAGGAAGCCTGTCTGACCCTGGAGCTTATGGGACATCCTTTTCAACGGATCTATGATGTAGGAGTGGCTGGTATTCACAGATTACTTGATCATCTGGACGAATTACGCCAGGCCAGTGTCATAATAGCTGTGGCGGGGATGGATGGCGTATTGCCGAGCATCCTTGGAGGTATTGTCAGTGTTCCTGTGGTGGCAGTCCCTTCCAGTACGGGCTATGGGGCCAATTTCCAGGGTCTTGCTCCGTTGCTTACCATGCTTAATTCCTGTGCCACAGGGGTTGCGGTAGTAAACATAGACAACGGCTTTGGCGCAGGGGCCTTTGCAGCCATGGTAAATCGAGCTTGAAGCTATAGGGGTAGGGTAGGGGTATTACGAATCAGATGGAGGCAGCAATCCTTTAGCCCGCAACTTACGTCGTTTTTCACGTCTTTTACGTCTTCTCTCGATTTCTCTATGCCTTTCAATCTTTTTGTGCCTGGACATTTGCCCTCCTCATTAGAAAAAATTTAATGCGTCACTCATAAGAGATTGCATAAAATAAGTCAATAGTGCCTCTTGCAAAGTCACAAAGTTTGAGTATGTAGGCATTGGAGGCGGATTCAGGACTTGCAATGATATTTGCCGTGTCATAAGATGTGGTTGTCAACTTTTCCCATTCTCCGCCCTTGAGAAAGGGTATAGGGGATTTACTGTGTAAGATGTTTTGTAACCGTTCGCGGGCAGGGGGTGTTTCAAAGAAATGCCTCCTGCCCGCGGACAGTTACGATGTTTTTTTGAGTGAGGGAATAATGAAAGTCAAAAACTGGATGGTCAAAGACATAATAACCATCAGCCCTCAGGCCTCCATCAGTGCAGCTGTAAAGCTAATGCACCAGCATTCCATAAGGCATTTGCCTGTTGTTGAAGATGATTCAATGCAAGGGCTGGTTACTGAAAGCAACTTGCGACAATATTTTTTCCCCTCCATGGTTCACGAACTTTCCATTTCAGACGTTATGATAGTGAACCCTATTACCGTGGATCCCAATGCCAGTATTGATTCTGCCGCACAGTTGATCTACAAATACAAGATCGGTGGCTTACCTGTTCTTGAAAAAAGACGATTGATTGGAATACTCACCATTACTGATATACTTGCAGCCTTTATAGAGCTCTTTGGGCTTTTGAAGGAAAGTTCTCGCTTGGATATCATTCTATCTGAAAAAGGCGGGACGCTCGATGATGTGCTTCGCCTGATTCGTGAGATGGGGGGAAAGGTAATTAGTATAGGGGTAGAGGCGCTGACATCCAAAAAAAAGATCTATTACATCAGGCTGGAAAAAGGAGACGTGTCGGCTATTGTCCAGGCACTAGAGGATGAAAACCACAAGGTAGTTTCTATACTGGACTGAAACAGCTACGGAATTTGAGCATGGCTCACTATCAAGTCAATAAGACTTTTAAAGAAATAAATGAGAAGATCCGCTCAGGAAAAGCAGTTGTAGTTACTGCCGAGGAGATGATCGGCATTGTCCGGAAACATGGGGAAGTTGAGGCAGCAAGAAAGGTAGACGTTGTGACCACAGGTACTTTTTCCCCGATGTGTTCTTCAGGGGCTTTTATCAACCTCGGGCCCTGCGTGCCTGGGATAAAGGCCGCTAAAGTATTGCTTAACGGTGTGCCGGCCTATGCTGGTCTTGCTGCACTGGACGTGTATTTAGGGGCTACAGAACCTCGACACGACGACCCTCTCAACAATGTCTATCCTGGTGAGTTTCTCTACGGTGGAGGACATGTAATACAGGATTTAGTAGCTGGTAAGTCAATAAATTTGAAAGCCGAGTCTTATGGGACCCATTGCTATCCAAGCCGGTGCTTAGACAAAAAAGTCACCCTTGCGGATCTGCCCTTTGGTCAGCTCTATAACCCGAGAAATTCGTGCCAAAATTATAACTGCGCAGTAAATGTTACAAAAAAAACCGTTTATACGTACATGGGCACTTTGCGACCAAGGCTTGGCAATGCTAATTACTGCACTTCCGGGCAGTTAAGTCCGTTACTGAATGACACATACTATCAAACTATCGGCACGGGTACGCGTATCTTCTTAGGCGGTGGGCCGGGTTATGTGCTTTCTGCCGGGACCCAGCATAATCCTGATGCTCCTCGAAATGAAAAAGGCCTGCCGCGCAAACCCGCAGGCACGCTCATGGTGGCCGGCGATCTTAAACAGATGCACCATCGGTGGTTGGTTGGTGTGAGTATCCTTGGTTACGGATGCTCCCTTGCTGTAGGGCTTGGAATACCAATACCCATTCTTAACGAAGAGATGGCCATGCGAACAGCTATATCCGATGAGGATATTGTAACCCAAGTAGTAGATTACGGTCATGATTATCCCCTGGGGAAAAGCACATGCCTTACGGAAGTCACTTATGCACAATTAAGAAGCGGAACCATAAAGATAGGAGGAAGAGAAGTCCCGACCGCTCCTCTGTCCAGCTATGTCAGGGCACGGGAGATCGCGGAAATACTCAAAAAATGGATTAGTGAGGGCCGATTTGTACTTGGAGAGCCCCAGGAACTCTTGCCAACCAAAATCAAAGTTTGATTAACAAATCAAGCAGCTCTGAATTATTGATAGAATACCTGAGTAGTATAAAAGGCGGGGTTGGCATTGCTTTTTCAGGTGGAGTGGACAGTACCTATCTGCTGAGAATAGCGAGGGATGCATGTGTTGGGCAGGTTGTTCCCTTTCTCCTTGTATCACCTTTTCTGTCCGGAAAGGAGCGAAAATGGGCACATAGCATTGCTGATGGAATCGGCCTGCCGCTAAGGGAAGTGCCTTGGTATCCCTTTGATTTCCATTGTATCTGGGAAAATGGGAGTAACAGATGCTATTATTGCAAGTATGCAATGTACCATGAACTATGGTCAATTTGTCGAGAATATGGAATTTCGAATCTGCTGGACGGGACGCAGGTAGATGACCTTAGCAGTGACAGACCGGGCCTCAAGGCAATACACGAATTTTCAGTAAAAATACCTTTGGTATATTGTAATCTGAATAAAAATAATATAAGGAGATTAAGTGCCAAGCTATATCTGCCAACATGGGACCGGCCCAATCAGTCATGCCTTGCGACCAGAGTGGTCACCGGAACTTTTATGACAAAAAATTTAATTAAAAAGATAGAATCTGCCGTAGAGTTCCTAGCGGACATGCAGATGGAGAATACAAAATTGCATGTGGCAGGAAATAGTGCGTATTTGGAGGTTTCGGAAAAGGAAAGGTTAGATGTAGAAGGGCAATGGACGAAAATTCAAGGCTTTTTACAGAATATCGGATTTCGCTATTTATATCTGAGGATCAAAGTATAACTTAAAATAATATAAATGGAGGGTAACATGAACAAGGGACAACTGGTAGATCGTATGGCAAAGTCATCCGGCATTTTCAAAACTGCTGCAGACAAGGCACTAAATGGATTCATGGAAGCTGTTACTGATGCACTCAACGCAGGGGAGAAGGTGACCCTGGTAGGTTTTGGGACCTTTTCCGTAACTGAGAGGAAAGCTCGTACAGGTCGCAATCCGCGCACAGGAAAGCCCATGGAAATTCCTGCCAAGAAAGTAGTAAAATTCAGGCCTGGGACAAAGCTGTCCGAATCAGTGGAATAAAAGGCGCTCAGACCGAGTAAAACCAGTAAAAGAAGGTGACTGTTGCGATTAAGCTGGCTATATCAGCCAGAAAGGTAGTAGTGTCTGGTTTTTACTTTTTGAGTCCGGAAAATTTTTTCGGCATATAAATACTCGGTCGAGATATATAAGGTCGCATCAGTTGATCCCTGGATAGTCCCTTTCTGGAATAAGACCGTGGATGAGCCAAAAAGTAAGTAATTGGCTCATCCCAATCTTACCTCTGACTATGACATCGTACTAAGTCTTCACGCCTGGCAAGTTTTTTCCTGGTAGCTAAATGCTAAACGTACAAAATTCAAGACATTATGTGTTCCTGCCGATAATAAGAACATAATAAAAGGTTTAATGGATTGTTGATCAGGAGCTTTTAGACATGAAAAATTCGAATTCAGCAGATAGAAATAAGCTGTCTTCAGGCTCTCGATTATTACAGAAGGTGAACGCAGCAATGAATATTCCAGACCCTGAACGGGCTGCCAGGATACAATTCCTAAAAGAACAGGTACAGAAGGGCACCTATAAAGTGGACGCTGATAAGGTCGCACAGAGCATGCTGAAGGATCTTATAAAGGATTTATTATAAACCAAGACGATATTTTTTCTTCCCAAACAAAAATTAAGATTCCATTAGCTCCAACCTTACGGTTTTTCCGCAAAAGCCAAAACCATAAATAATAGAAGCTCAACAGATTTTCAGAATAAAAGACACCGGAAGGCAGGAGGCGATTTTTTTCCGTTATTGTTAATGTCGCATAAGATATATTATGTAAAATAAATACTGTTTAGTAACTGAATCCGTGCCATTGAATCCATCCTCTTGATTTTAATCCCTAAATTCTTGAATCACTCGATTTTTAAGTTCACTGGAAATGTCGTGTTTTACCAGGCGACTGATTTTTTGATTGATGTCTGCTGTGCGCAAGGCCTGTTTTCGAATTTCTTTTAACGTTGCGGCAACATTCCCATCTTGTTCCATATTTAAAAGCAGAATTTCGATCTTTCCTATAATTATCTGTAACGGCTGGTTTAGTTGGTGAGATGCGCGCCTAATTAAATCAAGAATATCAAGAAGCATAGGGATTTTTGAAACTTCTTTTTTAAGATCCATAACCCTGAAACCAGACGAAACACTTCTAACAATCTGGTCTATTCCAATGTCTACCGGCAGGATCTCATCTGCTAATACAGACAAGTTCTTAATTCCAGAATCCAGGTTGGAATTTTTCTGAAGGCAAATAATATATATATCGTGTAACTCTCGATCTAAACGAATCTTTTCGCATGTCTCAAGTCTGGACTCCAAAGAGATATCAGGATCGACAATCAGAACTCCTTTTCTTTGTCCTCTTATGGCATTAAGACCCTTTTCCCGGCTACTAGTGAAATGAACTTCGTAATCTTTATTAAGTGATAAAATAGAAGCCACTACATCCAATTCTTGAGATTTGATGCCTAATATCACAACATGCCTTGTTTTTTCTTTTTTTGGCTCTTTTTTAACTAAGTCAAGGTCAAGTTTCTGACAGTCTTGATCTCTAAAGAGGTCTTTTTCAAGAGAATCAAGCAACTTTGTATAATCCGCCGTTACTTCTTGCGGGTCTATGCTCAGAACACCAACAGATATGGAAAAAGGTATATTCAGACGCTCTTTGATTTTCTTTGGAATCAACCTCTTGAGCCTCAAGGCAGCCGCCTCCCCTCCTGCCTCATATGTTGCCGGCAAGATCGCAACAAACCTATTTTCAGCTATCCTGTATATGGAATCATTGTTTCTTAATATTTCGGAAAGATTGTTAGAAACCTCCTCAAGGCTGGATCCCTTGTAAAATTCATCCGCACTTATTCTATCATCCACTTCCACAAGAAGCAGAGTCATCCGATGTTTGTGCTCTCTAACCCGGACGAGTTCACGCTTAAGATCTTCAACAAAGCCCTCCATATTTCGCAATCCGGTCTCAGTATCTATCATGGTTTGCCTCCATTAAGAATGTTCAAAGTCTTTCAGCTACCAAAACAATGAATCCGGCTTTGGAGAGTAGGCCCTTTATAGGCTTCTCTGGGTGATATTTTTTCAATTTTGGAAATTGAAAAAGAGTGGAAACCCCACCTACTATTCGAAAATGCGCCTTTTCAATATTTGACAACAGGTCTTCCAAGGAAAAAAACGAGGCGTATTTATAAAGAGGGTGTCCTTCCTGTTTCTTTTGTTCATAGAGGCTTCCCCAATTTGAATCCTTGGGTACAAATCCGATTATTAATAAGCCACCTCTCTTGAGAACACCTGCTGCTTCCTGCAAGGCCTTAAACGAATCTTCTAAAAAGCAAAAGGAAAAGATAAAAAATATTTGCTCCAGGCTGTTCTTTTTGAATGGTAAAGCTTCGGCCATGGCCTGTATAGAGACCACTCCGCGATTTTTGGCTAGTGCCAATAGCCCGGGAGCCGGGTCCACGCCGTATCGTATACCCAGGGCCTGAGAAAAACGCCCGGAACCTATACCCACCTCCAAAGAAAGAGGAGATACTGAAACGACCTCATTTAAGGCGTTGAGTTCACACTGAAAAAGGGGATTATCATCATACCAGGAGTCATAGGCCTCTGCGATTTCTTCAAAGGCCCTTGAAGCTTGGGGGATAACCCTGTTTGACATTGCAATCTCCAGATGCCTAAAATTTACATTATATACATATGTTAAGTTAATAATCTAAGTCATTTTCTTATATGTTCCAACAGCTCTTCCGCTATACTGTCAAATGTCTTGGCACACTCGCTATCAGCATCGAGGGTCATTGGTTTACCTGTATCACCTCCCTCTCTGATCTTCTGGTCCAGAGGAACCTTACCCAATAAGGGGACCTTGAATGCTTTGGCCATTTTTTCTCCTCCTCCACTACCGAACACCTCCAGGATTTGTCCTTCAGGTACACCTGGAACACGAAGAAAAGACATGTTTTCCACTATCCCAAAGATCGGGACATCTTGACCTACGAATAGACCAATACATCGACGCACATCGGCAAGGGCAACCTTTTGAGGAGTGGTGACTATTATGACACCGTCAAGAGAAACTAATTTCGCCATAGTCAGAGGAGCATCTCCTGTACCGGGAGGCAGGTCTACCAATAGATAGTCCAGCTCTCCCCACGCCACATGTCCCAGGAATTCTTTAATAGCCTTGTTTACTAATGGGCCTCGCCAGACTATCGGCACCCCCTCCCCTGCTAAAGTAGCTGTAGATACAACCTTGAGGCCGAATTTCTCAATTGGTAGAAGCATGCCCTTAGAACCTAGGGGCCGCTCATCGATGCCAAGCATTATGGGGACATCCGGGCCATGCATATCAGCATCAAGGATACCTACCTTAAAACCCTTTTTTGAAAGCGCAATTGCCAGATTCACAGCAACGGTAGTCTTGCCTACCCCACCCTTTCCGCTGGCAACAGCAATTATGCACTTTACCTTTTCTATTCCTTGCATCTCAGATGGCTCTTGGCCTAACAGCTTTGCTCTCTCCTCAGATGTCATGGTAGTGAGGACTACTTTGACCTCACTTACACCCTCTACGCCGTGTATAGCCTTCTCGACATCATCCTTAATCTGATTTTTCATAGGACAACCGGCCATAGTAAGGGCCACGGTAACACGGACTGCTGAGCCGGCTATCTCAATATCTTTAATCATCCCAAGCTCTACAAGGCCCTTGTTGAGGCCTGGGTCTTTCACCTTCTTTAGTACATCCAAAATTTTTTCTTTTGTAACAACCATTTTTTATTCCTTATATCTTTAAATTATTTTACAAATAGCAAAAATTGCCTTACTGATAATTGAGGAATTGTGAATTTATTTTAAATACTACTTCAACCTAAGAGCTACCATAAAATTAGCTGTTTTGGCAAAAGAATTATTACGGCTTGACCTTATTTTATTGCAAAAAGGGCTTGCCACTTCAAGAAATCAGGCCCAAGCTCTCATCAGCACCGGCAAAGTGCGAGTTGAAGGAAACATCATTGATAAAGCAGGGCACCGATTTTCTGCTGATGCTCAAATAGAGCTTGCGGAAAACCTGAATCCCTATGTCAGCCGTGGTGGACTGAAGCTTGCGCACGCACTCGAGTACTTTGCAATGGATGTTCACGGTCTTGTTTGTATGGACGTCGGGGCATCTACCGGAGGGTTTACAGATTGTTTGCTCCAGAAAGGGGCATCAAAGGTTTACGCAGTGGATGTTGGCTACGGTCAGCTAGACTGGCGTTTGAGGAATGACAAAAGGGTTGTGCCTATCGAGCGGACCAATATACGATATTTGCCTCCTGACGTCTTGGATTCTCAAATATATCTAGCTACAATAGATACTTCATTTATTTCACTCAGGCTGGTAATACCCTCTATTCTTCCATTTATGCATCGGGAGAGTCATATTATTGCCCTTGTAAAGCCTCAATTCGAGGTTGGGAAAGGGAAAGTTGGAAAAGGGGGGATAGTAAAAGACCTAAAGCTTCACCAAGAGGTCTTGGATAGACTAATTTTATTTTGCAATAAATTGAAACTGACTGTCATAGGAGTTACGCCATCACCTATCCTTGGAGCAAAAGGCAACAAGGAATTCCTTATGCTGATTGAGTATCCTGGAGACCATCAAGATGCACAATAAATTTTGAATGTTGAATTTTGAATGTTGAATTAAGGTAAAGGTATATGTCTTTTAAATCTTCTTCCACAATTCAGCATTTAGAATTTAGCATTCAGCATTGCCTAAATAGACAGCCCTGTAAAAGAGGTATTATAATTGTTATATTTGAATTACGAGCCTCTTATGACAAAAGATTTATCATTTATTCAACACTTAGTATTTAATATTTTTAGTTTTTTCCAGATATTTTGCAAATATGACGAACTAGAATTAGGAAATGCGAAAAAATGAGCCGGCTTGACCTTGAAAATCAAGACCAATTGGAAGACGTTGCAGAGAAGGAAATCGAGGAACCGCCCATGTGTAAGGTCTTGTTATATAACGACGATTATACGACAATGTATTTTGTGGTACGGATATTGGAAGATATATTTCATAAGTCATCGTCAGAGGCAACAAGAATCATGCTGAATGTACATTACAACGGTTTTGGGATTTGTGGGTATTATACCAGTGAAATTGCAGAGACAAAGGTAAAGGCCGTTCACATAAGTGCAAAGGAAGCAGGTTTTCCTCTTAAGGCCAGTATGGAATATATATAGAAAGGTAAAAAAATGATAAGCAAGGACTTGGAAATAATGTTAGGTGCAGCAGCTCGGGAGGCTCATATTAGGCATCATGAATATCTATCTCTTGAGCATTTGCTTTTTGCAATAATTCACCACCAAAAGGGTGAGAATGCCATAATGGCATGCGGGGGCAATCCTGACCGGCTAAAATCCAGAATTGAGACATTTTTTGAGACTCACCTTGAGAAATTGTCGGACGATCGAAAAGAAGGGCCCCAGCCCACAGTAATTCTGCAGAGGGTGCTCCAGCGAACCATTATGCATGTGCAGTCTGCCGAAAAGAAAGAGGCCGACATAGGAGATCTTCTTGCTTCCGTGATGACCGAGGAAGATTCCTATGCAGCGCACTTTCTCAATCAGGAGGGAATCACCAGGCTGGACATACTGAATTATATATCACATGGGATTGAGCAAACTGATTCTTATCAAACCATTAGCTCCCAAAGAAAGATAGGTTCCCAAGCTGGGAAACAGGCCAAATCCTCAACAAAACCGGCAAGTGCCCTCGATGCCTTTACTGTAAATCTCACGAAGAAGGCTGCTGATGGAGGAATTGACCCGCTTGTTGGACGGAAGGTGGAACTGGAACGTACAATGCAGGTCCTCTGCAGGCGCAGAAAGAATAATCCTATTTACGTGGGGGACCCCGGAGTAGGCAAGACCGCCTTGGCTGAAGGACTGGCACTAAAAATCCGGCAAGGCGAGGTGCCTGAGCCTTTACAAGACACAGAAATGTACACTCTGGATATGGGATCGCTTCTTGCCGGCACCAAATACAGGGGGGAGTTTGAGGCCAGGCTCAAAGAGGTTATTGCCCAGATCAAAAAGTGTCCCAAGGCAATACTCTTCATTGATGAAATCCATACTGTTGTGGGAGCAGGAGCCACCAGTGGAGGGTCTCTGGATGCCTCAAATATTCTCAAGCCGGCTCTGGCAAATGGTGAGCTAAGGTGTATAGGTTCAACCACTTATGAGGAATACAGGAATTTTTTTGAAAAAGATCGCGCACTTTCAAGGCGTTTTCAGAAGATAGAGATTCTGGAACCCAGTGTGGGAGAGACGGTGAAAATCCTTAAGGGGCTGAAGTCACATTACGAAAAGCACCATGGAATAAAATACACTGATAGCGCCCTGAAAACTGCAGCTGATCTGTCAGGTAGATACCTTACAGATCGTTATATGCCGGACAAGGCTATTGACGTAATAGATGAAGCAGCATCCGTATTGAGGCTTTCAGGCATTGGTGGAAATGGACCAAGGCTTGTGACTACACGTCATATCGAAAATGTAATTGCCAAGATGGCCCGATTGCCTGCAAAGACTATCACTCAGTCAGACCGCTTTCGTCTTGAAAAAATCGAAGAATCCATAAAATCTTTAGTCTTCGGCCAAGATGAAGCTGTAGAAATTTTGTCAAAAGCCATCAAGCGTTCCCGAGCCGGTCTTTCTCATCCTGAGCGTCCCATCGGCTCTTTTCTGTTTATGGGACCCACAGGAGTTGGAAAGACGGAGCTTGCCCGGCAGACCGCTGCAGTGCTTGGAGTACACTTCCAGCGATTCGACATGAGCGAATATATGGAAAAGCATGCTGTGGCCCGGCTCATTGGTGCGCCTCCCGGCTATGTTGGATTTGATCAAGGAGGTCTCCTTACCGAGGCTATTCGTAAGCACCCATACTGTGTTCTCCTTTTGGATGAAATAGAGAAGGCCCATCCCGACCTCTTTAGTATCTTGCTTCAGATCATGGATTACGCTACCCTTACCGATAATACAGGTAAAAGGGCAGATTTCCGTCACGTGATATTGATTATGACCTCAAATGCAGGGGCAAGAGAGATGGAAAGCCAGACAATTGGTTTTGGTGCAAAGGCGGAAGATAGCAGATACAAAGGGGAGAATATAATAAAACAACTCTTCAGCCCGGAATTTCGTAACCGGCTGGAGGCTGTTATACCTTTCGGCCATTTGACCGTTTCAGCAATGGAGCAGGTAGTGGACAAACTCCTGGAGGAGATCCAGGAACAGTTATCCGGACGCAAGATCAAACTGAATGTCACACCTGCTGCCAGATCCTGGCTTGCCCAAAACGGGTATGACCCTCAATTTGGAGCACGTCCTTTGGCTCGTATTTTACAACAGGAGATAAAAGACCCTGTGTCTGATGCCATCCTATTCCATGGACTCTCAAAAGGCGGTAAAGTTGTTGTTGACGTTGAAAACGGACGGCTTATTATTCAGGACTTTTTAAGGATACCCTGACAATGCCCACAATTCAAAGCATTACAATCGTTCCCAGCCTGCCCGATCGTTTGATGCCGTTGATGACTATTGCTCGCAATCTCTGGTGGACATGGACCCCTGAGGCTATCCATCTCTTTCAGGACATGGACCGGGAGTTGTGGGAGAGGTGCAGACACAACCCGGTTTCCTTGCTGGGCACCATTGAGCAACCCCGGCTGGAACGGCTCGAGCGGGATGATGTCTTTCTTGCCAGAATGGAAAAGGTGCAAAGGGAGCTGGAACGCTATCTACATGCCCAGACATGGTATAAAAAGATCAGTGAAAATCGGGATGACGGGATAATAACTTATTTTTCCGCTGAGTTTGGCCTACATGAAAGCCTTCCCCTATATTCCGGGGGACTTGGGATCCTTGCCGGTGATCATATGAAGTCGGCCAGTGATCTGGGGCTTCCCCTCATAGGAATTGGTCTTCTTTATAAACACGGGTATTTTCAACAATATCTCAATCCTGACGGATGGCAGCTTGAGACCTATCCCTCAAATGACTTCTACAATATGCCGGTAAGCCTGGTTAGGGACAAAGAAGGAAACCCTTTGACAGTCCAGGTGGAGCTTGAGGGCAGAGGGGTCCACATACGGGTCTGGTCCCTTAATGTGGGCCGGGTCAAAATCTATAACCTGGACACTGATGTCCCATTAAATTCTCGTTCAGACAGACAGATAACTTCCTATCTCTATGGCGGCAGCCTTGAAACCAGGCTCCAACAGGAGATAGTGCTGGGCATGGGGGGAATAAAGTTAATAATGGCCCTTGACCAGTGCCCTTCGGTTTGCCACATGAATGAAGGCCATTCCGCCTTTATGGCACTGGAACGTATCAACCAGATAATGCTCAAGGACAATCTGCCTTATGATGTGGCCCTGGAGGCCGTGCGTGCCACAAGCATATTTACCACTCACACCCCTGTCCCTGCAGGAATAGACCGCTTCACGCCTGAAATGATCCGCCGGTACTTCACAGGATTGGCAGATGAAATGGGCATTGGCATTGATGCATTCCTGGGACTTGGAAGGATCAACCCCGGTGATCAGGCTGAAGAATTCTGCATGGCAGTACTGGCTATCAATATGGCATCTCAAACCAATGGCGTGAGCAAGCTTCACGGTGAGGTCACACAAAAGATGTGGGGTGGCATATGGCCCCAGATTCCACAGCATGAGATCCCGATAACCCATGTCACTAACGGAATACATATACTCGGCTGGCTATCAAGTGAGATGTCCATGCTGTATGAACGATATTTAGGATCAAGATGGATCGATGAGACCACAAATCACGCCATCTGGAAAAGGAGCGAACAAATTCCTGACTTTGAGCTCTGGAGAAGCAAAGAGAGACTGAGAGAGAGACTCATATCTTTTTCCAGGGCAAGGCTCAGAAAGCAGCTTAAAGCAAAAGGCGCCCCAAGTTACCAGATGAAACAGGCTGACGAGGTACTGGATCCTGAGGGCCTTACCATAGGCTTTGCCAGGCGCTTTGCAACATACAAGCGTTCTGCTCTGCTCTTTCGAGATCCGGACAGGCTCAGGCAGATACTAGCTAACGAAGAGCGTCCGGTACAGCTCATCTTCAGTGGCAAGGCCCATCCACAGGATAAGTACGGCAAGGAACTCATCCACAAGATAGTGCAAATGGCCAACACCCCGGAGTTTCGAAAGCACATAGTCTTTATTGAAAATTACGACATAGAAGTGGCCAGGTATCTGGTCCAGGGAGTAGACGTCTGGCTTAACACCCCTCTGCGCCCAATGGAGGCCAGCGGGACCAGCGGCATGAAGGTCCCGGCCAATGGCGGAATCAACCTGAGTATCCTGGATGGCTGGTGGTGTGAAGGTTACAAGGGCAACAATGGTTGGGCTATAGGTGCGGGTGAGGAATATGAAGATCGCGAATACCAGGATGAGGTGGAAAGCCGGCTCCTCTATGAACTTCTTGAAAATACCGTAGTACCACTGTTTTATGATAGATCTGCCCATGATATCCCTCATGGATGGGTTGAGATGATGAAAAATTCCATCCAGACCGTGTGTCCTTATTTCAACACAAACCGCATGGTGGAAGAATATGCCTCCCAGTTTTATCTGCCCAACATCTCCAAATGGCACTTGTTTGCAAAGGATAACTGGAAGGAGGCCAAGGAGTTGTCCCGTTGGAAACGGGAGATATCAGAAGTATGGCACAAGGTGAAAATACTTGATTTACAGGTCCCGATCAACGGATCGCCAAAGGTCGGGGATCGTTTGCCGATCAAGACCGTACTGGATCTTGGCGGGTTAAATCCTGAAGAGGTGCGGGTTGAGGCGTATATTGGTCGACTGGACGATAAAGGAGAGATCCCGGAAGGCCATCCACTACCGATGCTTTCCATAAGTGGGCAGCAAGAAGGAGGAGGATCTGTCTTTGAAGGAACACTACTCTGTCTTTCAAGCGGGCGGATAGGTTTTACTATTAGATGTTATCCTTTCCAGAAAGAACTCAGCCACAAGTTTGAGCTCGGTCTTCTGACCTGGTGGGAAGCCGAGAGATAGTTTCTATTGAAGTGCCTAATGTGAGCTAAAGTGCCTAAAGTTGTGGTACGCGCTTTCATCTGCGTACAAAATAAAAGCGGAGGCGTTTTCACCTCCGCTTTTTCTATTTAATTCTGATCCTGATTAATTCTAAGGCAGCTCTTTCATAATGGCTTCGGATACTTCCGGGATGGAGGGCGTTCCGTCCACTGAAATAACTTCGGTACCTCCCAGACCCTTGAAAAAGTTGACAGCGGCCATTGTCCCAGTCGTATCGTCATAGTAAATGTCGTGGCGCTTGTTAATGGCTGCCTCGTCCTGATCATCAGGCCTTGTTATCAGATCACCGCCGCATACACGGCAGACAAGTTTGCCCTCTTTTTCCACAGGTTTAATAGCATCAAACGCAATATGGTTGGGATGGTTGTTATCATTAACACAGAGTCGGCGGCCCATGATTCGCAGTTTGGCTACCTCCCGGTCCAGAATGATCTCCATGACATAATCCAGATCCATACCTTCGTCCTTCAATGCCTTTGCCAGGGTTTCCGCCTGGACTTTATTCCTGGGAAAGCCGTCCAGAAGCCAGCCGCCCGTACAATCGTCTTCCTTGAGCCGGTTGAGTATCATCGGGATTGTAATATCGTCCGGAACCAGATCACCTTTATCAATATATTCCTTGGCCTTTAAACCAAGTTCTGTTCCTTCGCCGATATTTTTCCGGAAGATCGCACCTGACTCGATATGGGCGATATTATATTTTTCCTTGATAATTGCGCCTTGGGTTCCTTTACCACTTCCATTGGGTCCAAAAGTCAAAATGTTCATACTCCACTCCTTTTTTAATGTTTATTTGCCATAATGAATCAATGATAAAATTCAACAGGACGGATGATGACTCAGAAATCGCATCCTGATGATTTGGATTCAGAACACTGCTGCTCTTTATAACTCTTCATAACCCTTGGCCGCAAGACAAATACCAAAGGAATCAACCCAAAGTAATCTTTAAGGGCATAAAAAAACATACACGTAGTTCGAATTTGAGAAAAGTATTTTTTCTATGCGTTTTTTCACTTCCTCGCACTTTGCCCTTGAACAAAATCTTGAGTTTTGCATGCGGCTCCATATATAGTATATAATATTCGGTCAAAATTTACAGATACAGTTGAAATACGGACTTTTATTTTCTAGGAGTACAGAGGTAATGGCTATAAAGCTCATGGAAATGAATTTAAAGACTCTACCAGGTTACTTGATGCTGTTGTATTCCGTAATAGCAATCGCCTTTGTTTTTTTATGTATCCCAACAACAGCTCTGGCTAAATACCTATACGTAATACCCACCGCCGAGATCGCGGTGAGAAGTGGTAAGGGTAATGAGTACAGGGTCATTGACGTGATTATAAACGGTAGTCGGGTCGAGCTGTTGAAAGAGGACGGGAACTGGGCCAAGGTACGCACATCAAATAAAAAGAAAGGCTGGATGCCTAAAAGGTATTTAAGCGCCTCCCCACCCTTAAAGGACGTGGTCGCTTCATTACAGGCCCAGAGAGATCAACTTAAAAAAAAGACAACTGAGGTTAGTGAACAATTGGATGAAGCCACAGAGGCCCGGAATCAGTATGAGCAGGACTTGAAAACCTGTATTCTGGACAGAGATCAGATCAGAAAGACTTATAATAGCCTTAAAGAGGATGCTGCAGATGTAATATATGTCAAGCAGGCCCTTTCAGAAACAGCAGAGGAACTCCAGGAAGTAAAACATAAATATACCATAGCCCAACAGGAGAATGAACATCTCAGGGATAAT
>JAUWGF010000197.1:0-2824 GCA_030606515.1 Deltaproteobacteria bacterium
GTTCCTTGGGAGTAAACTTTTCCAATCCTTAAATTCCGCACAACACGGCCCCAGAGATGGGCTTACAGATGCCCAGAGATCTTGCGGACGGGAAGAGTAAGCCTCTGCCATCTTTTTTACCGCCTTAATAAGGATGCCTGAAACACTTCCTTTCCAGCCGCAATGTATATTGGCTATTGCCTTCTTTCCCGGGTCATAAAGAACCACGGCCTGGCAATCGGCATGTTGTATTAACAGGGCCACACCGCGTACGTCAGTCAATAAGCCATCAACATCAGCAAGGCCTTCCTCCTGAACAGGTCCTTCCACCAGTGCGAGGCGGCTACTGTGAACCTGCCTGGAACTGATCAATTCCACGGCATCGAGCATTGTGCGGACGATTTGCCGGTTTTCCTCTACGGCCTCTCGGTCATCGTCCACATTGAGACCGATGTTGAGCTCATTATAAGGCGGCAGACTCACGCCGCCCCACCTGGTGAAACTTATACAGCGCAAACCATCAGCCTGGCCATCCGGGAGGCATTGAAGCATAGGCCTGTGGGCGTTCATAGGTTCAGGGTTCACCGTTCAAGGTTACCACAGGAATTATGCAAGGGCCGCTCCATGACATTTGATCAAGCTTAATTTTTCATCTTTCTCTAACTCTACCTTACCAAGCCCAAAACATTCGGTCACCCATACGTTTGTGTGAAGGTGATTGCTTATGGAGTTTGTGGACCAGTGACTTTCTCCGCCTGCCAGTACTGCCGGAAGCAGCATCTGATCAGAAAGGTATTTGTCGCAGGCCGCACCACTATCCAGAAAGGCCAATAGTCCGGAAACCGCTTCATCGGCGACTTTCTCGGCAGGCTTGCCTTTTGCGCCCAGTCCGGTAAAACCACCATATCTCCCCTGGCCGGATAGCCAGCAGAACAAGATGCTGCCTGGGCACGCGGCAGATCCCTCCATTTCTTCTATTTCAACCTTTACTCCTCTGCCCTCCAAAACAGATCTTGCTTGTGCGGACTGCCTTTTCCTGACGTGGTCAGGCAAGCGAGCCGTGGCAGAAATGGCCTTGGCGCGGATTTTTTCTTCTCTTTGGGAAGCAGGCTTGAAGGCACTGAGCTCTTTTGATGGCAAGATTCTTGTCCTTACTACCCCTCCTCCTTTTGGGTAGTAACCCCATTTCTCAAGTTCCATTTCAAATGATAACCCCATGGCGGCCACGGCAGGTCTGAATACCCGGTCAATATAGTGAAAGCACGGGCTCCACGGGACATGGGTGCCGCCCACAAAAGTAACCTCGGAAGCACCCTGAGAAAGGGCCAATGGAAGGAGCACGGTCTGGAAAACCAACATGACAGATCCCGCGGTACCTATGGCAAAGCTATAATGTCCCGGCCTGACTCTGCCTGGGATAAATGTCAGGCGCTGTGAGCCGGGTTCAGCTCCTTCAGGTCGGGCTCCGCATACAGAGGCAGCAGCCTTTACACAAGTTAGATGCTGTGGACGAAGGCCAGGCTTCGGCCTTCCGGCACGAATATTCCGGATTTCAATAGCCTGTCCGGTGATCATGGAAAGTGCCAGTGAACTCCTCAGAATTTGGCCTCCACCCTCTCCATAGGAACCGTCGATAATAATCATGTTTTTTACCGTGAGAATAGCCCATGGCTCATTGGGGATACCTCATTACCTGGTTGCCAGGTTCACTATACCATATTCAAAACCGGATTTGCTCGTGCAAATTTTTCTAAGGAGGCAAGTAAAAATAAGTTGTACAGATTGCGCCGTAATTTTGTTTGTTTTCAAGGCGCGTTAAGGCGCGCATAACGAGTTATGTAAGCCTTGACGCAACACAGAAAAGAAGCAAAAGGACAAGCAAGAGGTATAAGTTATTTTTACTTGACGACTAAGCTGCTTGTAACTTGACTGTGCAAGAGTAAAGAGATATGGGTAGTTCATTCTTATGGACCGTTTGAATATTATCACTATTGATGGACCGGCCGGCGCCGGCAAGTGCACTGTCAGTAAAGAGCTGGCAAGGCGTTTGGGGTACACGTATCTCGATACAGGCGCCATGTACAGGGCAGTGGCCTGGGCTGCCAGGCAAAAAGGGGTGGATGCAGGAGACGAAAAGGCCCTTGCAGAGCTATGTAATGACCTGAAGCTGGGATTCCAGGGTGACCGAATCCTGGTGAACGGAGAGGATGTCTCGTCTTTTATTCGCACTCCGGAAATGGACGGGCTTTCTTCAGCGGTTTCCAGGGTTGCCGTGGTGAGGGAATATCTGACCGGAATGCAGGGGGAGCTTGGCAGACAGGGTCAATTGGTTGCAGAGGGCAGGGATATGGGCACAGTGGTCTTCCCTCAGGCTGCTCATAAATTTTTTCTTTCCGCCTCTGCCGGGGAGCGGGCAAGGCGACGGAAAATGCAAATGGAGAATCAGGGAGAACAGGTGGCATACGAAGAGATACTGGCCCAAATTGAGGCCAGGGACCTGGCGGATTCAACTCGTTCCATCGCGCCTTTGCGGGCCGCCCCTGATTGTATTGTAATTGACTCTTCCGATTTGACCGTGGAAGATGTCCTTGAAAAAATAGTAACCGAAATGAAGTTGTGAGGGCCAGAGGTCAGAGGTCAGAAGTCAGGGGGCAAGGGTTCACCGAAAACCTAAAGCCGTTTATTCGTGAGTTCCGAAAGCAATCAACAATCAACAATCCAACAAGGTAACCCTGAACCTTTGAACCTCTGAACCTCTGAACGTTTATATTTGATCAATGCCGGCCAGCTTCCAGTCTGAGCTGCCAACCGGGCGTGCAAAGGTCCACTTTTCGGCAAACTTGAC
>JAUWGF010000111.1:0-6288 GCA_030606515.1 Deltaproteobacteria bacterium
CCTTTCCAAAAAGAAAAAACTAGTCGTTGCCTTCGACGAGTTCCAGGAAGTTGCCGCTTATGGTGGGGATGCCTTTGAAAAGAACCTTAGAAAGTCCATACAAAAACACGACAGGATCTCCTATATATTCGCTGGAAGCCAAAGGCATCTGATCACGGAGATGTTCAATGACAGGAAACGTGCCTTTTATAAGCTGGCCACAAGTTTTCCATTAGGTAAAATCGAAACGGTTGATTATACAGAGTGGGTTAAAGGGTTATACCGAAAGGCCAAGAGGAGCATTGAGAATTCATTCATTGAGGATGTGGTGGCGTTGTGTGAAAATCACCCCATGTATGTCCAGGAGTTCTTCTTCAATCTGTGGAGGGAAAAGGAATTGTCCTTTGAACACCTTGATAGGGTAGAACGCGACATGGTGGAAAAGCGAATACCGGAATATTCTTACGTATGGGATTCATTAACTTTAAACCAGAAAAGGGCACTGAAACTCATAGCGCGTACAGCAGGGAAAAATATCTTTGCCGCTGAGAACCTGGACAAATCTGGTTTTAGAACGGCTTCACAAGTAACCGCTGCATTAGCGAGCATAGAAAAAATAGGAATTTTAGACAAAAATAAAGAATGGAAGATCCACGATCCGTTCTTTAGGAGATGGCTGTTGTCAGGACAAAATTAGTTTGATTTGTTTGATAAGAACTTGCTTTTCGGGCAAGGAGTATAGGTTGGTTGATAAGAACTTCCTTTTTTGTGTGTGGAGTATAGGGAAATCTATCATAGTCTCCCATCACTATACTTTTGCCTCAAGTAGGCGACCAAACGCTCCCGATAGCATGCGTGCACAAAAGCTTCAATATGGCCTCCTCCCGGTACGATCCACAGGTCTTTTGGCTGCCCGGCCGCTTGGTATAATTGCCGGGCATGATATACCGGCACGATTGGATCGTTTTCACCGTGGATGATCAACACTGGAATCGGCGTCACCTGCGCGATGGCCTCGAGGGGGTTGAACTTATCCGAGACAGCAAGAGAGAGAGGCCACTGCAAAGGCCACGTCAACCAGAAGTCTGCAAGCTTCTCGCGGAAGATCTGCTGGTACCCGGAAAATGCACCTTCGATAACCAGTGCCTTGATATGGCGGCGGTAGGGAGAAGTAGCAACGCTGTGTATGGCAACAGACCCGCCCAGGCTCTGGCCGAAAACGATCAGACGGTCAGGATCGATAGGAGCCGTTTCTACAAGGTAATCAATAGCCGAGGCGACATCCTTGTGAATGCCGCCGATGTCAGGCTCGCCTTCCGATGCACCATAGCCGCGGTAGTCCATCAAGAAGACATTGAATCGTCTTTCCGGCAACCAAGAGACGTTGTAAATGTGGGTACTGATGTTCTGCGCGTTTCCATGCAAATATAGAACGGTCCCAAGGGCTTCCCCTGAAGCAGGTAAAAACCATCCATGGAGCTTGATACCGTCGGAAGAACCGAAATAGACGTCCCAATACGTCAGCCCTAAAGCACAGGGTGTTGACACGTGCGTATCATCGGGGTGGAAAAACAATCCGTTACAGCCTGCCAGAACCAACGCCAACCCAATAATAAGCCGGTATCCCTTTATCAGAAATAAACCTGCCATTTCAAAGCTGCCTCTGTAAATGCGCTGCCGAACTCGCGCTTTTGGGAAATCTCCAATCTCAATGCACTCTGATTGGATAAGCTCAAACGTTGATTGAGGGCAATCTCATAGGTGGTACAGGTAATACCCTGAAAAAATTTCAGCAGACGCGCTGACAGCCCAATTCGCCACTGTTTTGAAAAATCGTGAACAATACCCAGAGTTGGTCCTACCCCCATAGCAACGTTTTTTTGGAAACGGTCATTCATCATTGCTGACCCTTCGGCGAAGGCAAAGACCAGTGCCTTTGACGGCAAGTCATAGCTGAGCCCGACTCCGGCATTCAATTGCCCGGTTAGCGGCCTGTCATCAGAGGCAAAACGCATACGCCCTATAGCCACATTCGCCTTCCAGGAAAAAGGCTTCAACAAACGGCCATGGGGCACCGCGGATAATATATCGACAAAACCGATGCGCTCCAGGCTCACCTTGTCTTTGCTGGGATAGTACCGTACGGCAGCGTTGAGAAATTCGAGCTGTGCTCCGCGTACAAACCCGCCCTGTGGATCGAGTAGATCGTGATAGACGTGTCTAAAATCGAACTGCAGAAACTGCAAGGGATCTTCGTAACCATATCCGATTCCAATACGGGCGCTTTTGTGGCCTTGGTCTGGTCGGACTTCGGGCGTCTTGAACTGTGGGATCTGTGGTGGAACGTCCAGACGACTCCTTGCCTCCAGTAGCGGCAGCAGATGGTGGTGGTGGTGGTGATCATCCGGCTTGTAACTCAAGGCGTCGAACGCCTGCCGGTATTCCAGGTACTCCACTGCCAGCTCCAGTGCCTGGGCATGATCGTGTGGGTTGAGCCTTTGTAAAGCTTCTGCATTGGCCGCTATTTTTCCCTTTGCAAGGTCCTTTGCGATCACCAGCAGATCTTTTTCCATACTAAGCGCACGTTGCTTCAGGACCGTGCTGCGGGCCGGGCGGAACCTGACCCCTTTGAGGAGACCGGGCACTTCAGTGACGCCCCGGACTGTATCGGCAGGAATAGCCCACCATTGGAACTGATCTGTGAGGTGAAGCGAGGGGCGCGCTACCTCCAGCAACGACAGTAATTGGTAAGAGCAGTTCTCGTCGAGAAAAAAATAGTCAAAATAAGCCGACTGCAATTCCCACACGTGCATCAGCATGAGCAGGATTTCCGCCGGCGTCAGGTCGAGGCGGTATTCCCAGATATCTCGATTGTCGATATCACCATACTCCTTAACCCTCACGGAATAACGAGAAATCGAAAACTTGCCGGGATAGCCTCCAAACAATCCTCTTAACGCGAAAGACAACCCGCGTTCCTGCTCGGTGATAGCGACAAAACTGACTGTCTGGGCCAGCAGCCTGGTGCTCTCGTCCTGTGACGGCGCATCGATTCTGAGCAGTGTGTGCCCAAACATGGAAGCCGGATTGTTGAGAAATGCCACTGGAAAAACAAGTGTGATTTCGTTTGGATCGAGTTCAGCAATCCAGGTGCAAAATTGAGGACAAGGGTGTTCCGGCAAGCGTTTCGGATCGAAATGTAATTCTTGCTTCAGCCAATGATAACGTGCGATAAAGACGCATTGAGGATGTTGCTTTTCGTCTCCTACCGTGCCTGAGGAAAAGAAACTTGCCAGGGTAGCTTCCAGTTCCGCCTCCGGATCGTTTTTTCCATCAGGCGCAAGAAAAAAGGATTCAGCATCTACCAAGCTTTTCACACCCGGCATTAACAGCTTCGGTTTATAGTGCAATAACACCTGCCACTCGCGCCGTTCCCACAAACGCTTTTCCTGCGCGCGTTGTCTCAGTTCTTGAAAATAGGCACCGTCCATCGCAAAAGATGTGGATAGGAACGTTAAAGTGACAAGACACAGGAGAAGAGCAAACAGGGCGACCTTTTTGGTCAAATGGTATGTGGACGGGACAGCGATTTTAAACTCGGCAACCCGAAGAAATGCCACCAGGTACTTAATCCGAATCAGGGTGCTCCAAATCAGAAACGTATTATTGATTCGGCCGCGCCGTATCTTTTGTTTTGATTGTGAAGGCGCAACGCAGGCTAATCCATCAGGTAGGGATCGGCCGAGATTTCCGAATCAAGCATTGCCAGCAGTTCCTCGGGAGTAACCTGATCAGAGCTGAACAGGGTGCTGAATTTGTTCTTGGTAAGAGAAAAGAATTCTGGTTTGCGGGAATCGGAAATACCCATAAGAGTAGCCAGCGATGTCAGATGTTCGCCGCCGCCCACGGCCATATCCGTTCTTAAACGTTCGAAGTTATCCGTTGTGAACTCTAAGGCTTGTTTTTCGGATTCGTCAGGTTTAGATTCGTCAGAAGATGAATCCGGACTGGTGCTGGATGTGGCGTCTGTGGAGGCCTTGCTGGTAGGTTTGACACTTTTCGTTGTGCCTTCAGTGGACTTCGTAGTCGCATAAAAACACGATGATACTACTGCCACGACAGCAAAAACCGCAATCAACCAAGAGATTCGAGATATGACAGAGCGCATAAACACCTCTTTGTAGGTTAAAGTTTCCCAGATAAAGACCAGAAGTTGGTTTTTTTATTTTTTAACGACTAGATAGAAATATCAAAAGGCAATTTATGTGTCAAGTTTAATTTCGACACATAATATTGCTGGTTGGCTAGATAGTGTGAGAGTAATATTGCTTCGCTGAAGTTGTGGGGTCTCCCGCCTCCACGTCCCACAATTGACTGCGTCAGTGGTTTTAACGGAAAATAAATTTTTGAGTTTTACAAAGGCTTCTTGTTGTTGTCTTTTCTGCATACCAAGGCTATCCTGGTCCGTGATTTCTAAGGAAAAATGAGAAAAATAGGGGACATTGTTGACTGAGTTGAATAAGTGTGATAAGGAATTGAGAATAAATAATTATGAGGAGGGCTTAAGTCCCTCAGTTTAGATCATGAATCCACCCTATGTCACCGGAAGGCCCTATCCCCTAAATGCAGCGCGCGTTTTAGAGGGGCTTAATAACAGAGATTGCTTTGTATTTCTTGAAACTTCAAGGGTCGTCGGAGAGGAAAATACCTCATACCTCTTTTTAAATCCAATAAAAATCCTTACTGCATACGGCCTTGATGATCTGGAGCCTCTTTACAAATCCATGGAGACGGCCCTTGACAGGGGATACTATCTGGCTGGATGGTGGGCCTATGAGTGGGGATATGCCCTTGAGCCCAAATTGTGGCACCTTCTGGATACGCCCAGGCCCAAGGGCCCCCTGGTATGGCTCGGTGTATTCGAGAACCCGAAGATATGGATTCATCGGTCTGATGCCCCTATTTGTCCCTTAAAAAACATTCCGGATATCCAGGAAAATTTAGGGCCTCTGGAACTGGAGGTAACAAAGGACCAATACGTCAAGGCCATAGACTGCATAAAGGACTATATAGCCCGTGGTCACACCTATCAGGTCAACTATACTTTAAGGGGAAGGTTTAACTATACCGGTCTTCCATCTGATCTCTATCTGTCACTCAGGGCCCGGCAGTCCGTCTCTTACGGAGCTGTAATACGCAACAGGACAAAATGGGTCATTTCCCTTTCTCCGGAACTCTTCTTTCGCCTGGAGAAGCAGAAAATCTGGTCCAAACCCATGAAGGGTACATTAAAGAGGGGAAGGACAATAGACGAAGATTGTGAACTGGCGCGTTTTCTGGCCAATGATCCTAAGAACCGGGCAGAGAATATCATGATTGTTGATCTGCTTCGGAACGACATAGGGAGGCTCTCCCACCCTGGAACGGTCCGGGTGCCGGAGATCTTTACTGTTGAGCGCTATGAAACCCTCTTTCAGATGATATCCAGAGTAGAGGGGGAAATTCGCCCGGACACCTCCTGGCATAAGATCTTTAAGGCCCTGTTTCCATGCGGATCTGTGACCGGGGCACCAAAGATCCGGACAATGGAGATTATTTCTGAGATCGAGTCTTCTCCAAGGGGCGTATACACCGGCGCCATAGGATTCATTTCACCTCAGAGAAAAGCAGTGCTGAATGTGGCTATCAGGACAGTGGTCCTGGACGGTGAATCCGGAGAGCTCGGAATAGGAAGCGGTATAACAATAGATTCAGATCCTGAAAGAGAATACGATGAGTGTAGACTTAAGGCCAAATTTTTGACAGAGTCCCTTTCCTTCCCCCATCTTAAAAAAGGTGAATCGAGGGAGGATTTCTCCCTTATAGAGACCATGAGGTGGGACCCTGGAAGGGGAGATCAGGGGATCGCAAAGGGTTACTTCCTGCTGGAAAGGCACCTTGAAAGGCTCTCGTGCTCTGCCCATTATTTCGCCTTTTACCTGGACATAGAAAAGGTGAGGAGGGAGTTAGCTGAATTTGCAAAGGGCCTGTACTCAAAAAGAAAACCCTATCGGGTTCGTATGTTGCTGGGAAAAGATGGTTCTGTAGATATTTCAGCCTCCGTGCTATCCACACAAGAAAAGCCGGTTTACTTTGACCTATCTGCAAAGGCAGTTGACTCTCAAGACCCCTTTTTATATCACAAAACCACATACAGGCCTCTGTACACAGAAGAATACCGAAGGGCCAAGACCTGCGGTTACTTTGACTGTGTTTTTACAAACGAGCGCGGTGAGCTTACCGAAGGGACAATCAGCAATATATTTTTAG
>JAUWGF010000174.1:0-3751 GCA_030606515.1 Deltaproteobacteria bacterium
GAGGCAGTAGAAAAGGCTCTCCAGCACCTGATTTCAGAAAAGAGCTTGTCAGTCAGGGATAGTGTGGATCTTTTGGTCCGGCTTACCGGTATGACTAAGAGCCAGGTATATCCACTTGCCCTGGAGATCAGACAGAAAGACAGTATGGAAAAGTGCCTAAAGTGAGCTAAAGTGCCTAAAGTTGTGGTGCGCGCTTTCAGCGCGGTTGATATAAATAGATGGAGCGAAGCGATACCTTAACTTTAGTCACTTAAAACTTTAGTTCACTTAAAACTTTAATTTCCTAAGGCACTGTTCCGGTTTATCCGGGTTAGGCAAATCATATGAATTTTCCCAATCACCAAATCACCAAATCACCAAATCACCAAATCAAAGTATTTGCCATAATTCCGGCACGTTTTGGCTCATCCAGATTCCCCGGGAAACCCCTTGCAAAGATTCAGGGCAGCCCCATGATTCTCCATGTGTACCAGGGGGCACTGAAGGTCCCCGGCATTGACCGGGTAGTAGTGGCAACTGATGATTCGAGGATCGCGGAGTGTGTGGAAACAGCCGGTGGAACGGTTTTTATGACAGACCCCGGCCATCCATCCGGGACGGACCGGATTGCAGAGGTGGCAAGGCTTCTTGAACTTTCAGACGATGATGTCGTGGTTAATATCCAGGGAGACCAGCCCCTGCTTGATTCGCGCCCAGTAGTTGCAATTATAAAAATGCTCCTTGATGTGCCTGAAGTTGCAATGACAACTCCTGCATGTCCTCTTGAGGCCCGGGAGGCCCTGAATCCCAACCGGGTTAAGGTGGTCGTGGACAATAACCGGAAGGCCCTCTACTTTTCCAGGGCCATGATTCCATACTATAGAGACACTGATACAGTAGGAGACCTGCCCAAAGAATCAGACCATTACTATCTCAGGCACCTGGGCCTATATGCCTATAGGCAGAATTTTCTCCAGACCTTTGTTACTCTACCTCCGGGGAAACTCGAACAGATAGAACGACTGGAACAGCTAAGGGCCCTTGAAAATGGCTATTCGATCGGAGTTGTGAGGGTGGAAGAGGCCCCGCTGGAAGTGGACACACCGGAGGATCTGGATGCGGTTCGTTCTGCCCTTGCCGGGCAGTGAGGGACTTTATCTCATAACCGCAATTATTTTGTCTTGACAAGTTTAATGTAAAAAGTTAAAAACCGCGCCTCTCATCTTGTTGATGGATTTAGGAATTTCGCAATTTTTCAATTTTCAGTATTAAATATTTTTTGAGGCTAAATAGGCAATGAATAGAGATCCGGCAAAGGTAAGAAACATTGGCATTAGTGCCCACATTGATGCCGGCAAGACCACTCTTACCGAAAGAATTCTTTTTTATACCCAACGAATTCACGCCATCCACGACGTGAAAGGCAAGGACGGCGTCGGAGCTACCATGGATTTCATGGAGCTCGAAAAAGAACGGGGAATAACCATCACTTCCGCCGCCACCTATTGCGAATGGAAGGGCTATGAGATAAACATTATTGATACCCCGGGGCACGTAGACTTCACCATCGAAGTTGAGAGGGCCCTCAGGGTCCTGGACGGTGGTGTACTGGTCCTTTGCTCTGTTGGAGGTGTACAGTCTCAGTCCATTACAGTTGACCGGCAAATGTCCAGGTACAAGGTCCCGTGCATCGCCTTTATAAACAAGTGCGACCGTAGCGGTGCCAACCCGATCCGCGTTATAGAGCAACTCAAGGAAAAGCTGGGCCACAACGCAATTGCAATGCAGTTACCCATAGGCCTTGAATCGGACTTTCAGGGAGTTGTGGACCTCGTCTCCATGAAGGCTATATACTTTGATGGTCCAAGCGGCGAACAGATACGTTTGGAAAAAATACCTCAAGGGCTCCGCGCAGAGGCCGAAGCCCGCAGGGAAACCCTTGTTGACGCTGCTTCAATGTTCTCTGATGAACTCATGGAGGCCGCCCTTGATGAAAAGGTCACAGCAGATGTCTTAATTGACGCGATAAGAAACGGGACTCTTGTTCGCGGACTCACCCCTGTATTCATTGGGTCTGCTTACAAAAATAAAGGGGTCCAACCTCTCCTTGATGCAGTAACTCACTATCTGCCGCAACCCATGGATATTGAAAACTTCGCCATGGACATGGAAAATGAGGAAGTTGAAAAAAAACTTGAAACAGATTTTTCAAAACCTCTCGTAGCCCTTGCATTCAAGCTGGAAGAAGGACGTTACGGACAGCTCACTTACATCAGGGTGTATCAGGGGACCCTCTCCAAGGGGGACACCATAGTAAATTCCAGAACCGGTCAAAAGGTCAGGATCGGTAGGGTCGTACATATGCATGCAGACCAGATGGAGGACATAGGTTCTATACCTGCCGGCTATATTGGGGCACTCTTTGGTGTGGACTGTGCGTCCGGTGACACCTTCACCTCTCCTAAAATCAGATATAGCATGACCTCCATGCACATACCTGAGCCGGTTATCTCACTGGCAATTGTCCCCATGGACAACAAGGCCCAGGTCAAAATGTCCAAGGCCCTTTCCAGATTTACCAAAGAGGACCCGACGTTCAGGGCATACGTTAACCATGAGACCGGAGACACTATCATCTCCGGCATGGGAGAACTTCACCTTGAAATATATGTTGAGCGAATGCGCAGGGAATACAGCGCAGATGTTACCACGGGCATGCCCCAGGTTGCATACAGAGAAACTATTACCAGACAAGCCGAGTTCAACTATATCCATAAAAAGCAGACCGGTGGTGCGGGTCAGTTTGGACGGGTAGCCGGCTACATGGAGCCTGTTAAAGACGAATTCGTCTTTGAAAACAGGATAGTAGGTGGTGCCATACCCACGGAGTTTATCTCTTCCTGCGAAAAAGGTTTCAAGAAAAGTATGGAGAAAGGACAGTTGTTAGGCTTTCCTGTTACAGGAGTAAAAATTGTCATCAATGACGGTCAATCCCACCCTGTGGACTCTTCCGACATGGCTTTTCAGGCAGCATCCCGCAGGGCCTTTCTGGAAGGCTACAGAAAGGCCAGGCCTGTCATACTGGAACCTATAATGAAGGTAGCAGTGGAGACTCCGACTGAATTCCAGGGAGCTGTAATGGGATCACTTAACCAGCGAAGAGGGATGATCCTGGGTACACAGGACGAAGGAAATATAAGCGTAATAGAGGCTGAGGTCCCACTTGCTGAGATGTTCGGCTACTCCACAATCCTGCGCTCAGGCACCCAGGGGAAGGCCCAGTTCACCATGGAATTTTCCACCTATCGTCAGGTACCCAAAAACGTGGCAGACGAATTGATAAAAAAAGCCGCCGAGGGAAAAGGGAAATAAAAATATCTCTTGTTTGAGAGAGGTCCTTAATATGTCAGAAAATAATCTAATTCTTAAAAATCCGCTGAAATTTATCAAGGAAGATGCTGGCCACCTCCTAGGGGACGGACAATTCGGCGCAATACTTGCTAGGGCTGGAGAGGGCAAAACTTCTTTCCTGATGCATCTGGCTCTGGACAACTTGCTCAGAGGGAAAAACGTACTTCATATATGTCTGGGGCAGCCGATAAAAAAGGTATGTCTCTGGTACGAGGAAATCCTCCACCGCATATCAGATCAATACGAGTTAAATAATACCAATGTGATGTGGGAGATGATCCTTCCCCACCGTTTTATTATGACCTTTAATATTGAGGACTTCAGCGTAAAGCGGCTTGAAGAACGTCTAAACGACCTCACT
>JAUWGF010000128.1:0-5651 GCA_030606515.1 Deltaproteobacteria bacterium
ATTAAAAAGAGCTTTGTGTCAGGGTTATCTGCATTGAGTTCCCCCATACGCGACTGGATGTAGATATCCGCTCTCTGGGACTCGAATCTGGCATCCGTATAGACCACTATCAGGTGGCCCCGCTCCTCTATCCAGTGGCGCTCTTCCTGGCCGTCAAAGACAAGTTCTACCCTTTTCCAGTCCTTTGCCCTTAACTCCCATAGCTCAATAAAGCGATTTCTTGCCTTGGTGAAGTTCCGGCTGTCAAGTATTGCCCATTCGGCAGAGGACTTTATTGCATTATAGCCATCAACCAGCAGAACGGGCTTTGGGCAGTGAGGGCCCTTTCCACCCTTTCCAAGAGGTCTTTGCTTCCACCTTCTTTCATAGAGTCTTTCCACAGTTCTTCCTCGCACATGTCACAATTACAGAACTCCCGGTAAAAACCAGCGACCCTTGCTCCAACCTCTGACTCCATTTCAGTCTCATAAACTTCTAACGACATGACGCATGTTTTCAAACAAGTATTCATTCACTCTCTGTCTTGCATGTTTGTTATTAGAACTTATTATTAGAACTTATTGAAAAACTCCTTCTTTGGTCGGAACTGCCGTTCCGAGATCAATGTCCCGATGGCTGCGAGGCATATTCTTCAACTGGGCCAGGGAAAAGACAGGGCTGCAAAAAAGAGAGTATTTAGGCGAAATGCCCCAAAATTGGGGTATTTGGCGCACAGACTTTATTATGTAGCGTCCTTCACGACAAATCAAAAGTAGTTTACACTTTGTTGATCTTGTATTTTGGCAGTGAAATTTGAAACTTGAAATTGGAAAAAACACAAAGATGTAGATGCGTTACCTAATTTCAAATTTCTAATTTCCAGTTTCGACATCGGCATTCAACTCGATAATACACGCTAGAACTGAATGAATTTTGCATTAGACTCGGAATCGAAGCCCTTTTTTATCAGTTTAACCTTGAACGGTTGCCAATATTTCGAAGGGGAATTTTTACTAATGCAATGGGGAAAGGGCGAGAGGTTTGGAATTGTTTGTCTTAGCGTTTTTTGGATCTTTGGTGCTTGTTTTGTGGCAGAGGTACTGGCAACTGAAAAGGTCAAAGAAGACAGCAAAATTGTTTCAACAGAGCTGACAAACAAAGAGTGTGTCAAATGCCACACTGATGAAACAAAGGACATTGAGGAGGCAGGCGGCGCACATAAAACCAAGGTGGGATGTCTTGATTGTCACGAGGGCCATCCGCCTGAGGTTATGGAGGGTGTAATCCCCCAATGCAGTGAGTGCCACACGGGTGAGCCTCACTTTGAGCTGGAAAGGTGCTTGAAGTGCCACTCGAACCCGCACGCGCCGTTGCGCCTCAAGCTGGCCAGAAAGATTACCAAGCCTTGCCTTACCTGCCATGAAACCCAGGGCCAGGAGCTTGATGCATACAAGAGCTTCCATAGCAACATTGCCTGTACTGACTGTCATAACAAGCATGGCGAGGTATTTGAATGCATGGAGTGTCACAAACCCCATTCCGCGGATATGACTGAGGCGGATTGCAAACTGTGTCATCAGGCCCATAAGCCTCTTGAAATTACCTATAAGAATGACATTTCATCCAAGACCTGCGGCGCCTGCCATGAAGAAGAGTTTGATCTGCTGGCCAAGAGCCAGGCCAAGCACAATGAACTCGGTTGTGCCGAGTGCCATTCAGACAGGCATAAGACCGTGCCAGAATGCCAGGACTGCCATGGTAAGCCGCATTCGGCGGCTATACTGGACAAGTTCCCCAACTGTGAAAGCTGCCATGATAACCCCCACGATCTGATGTAGAAACAGGGAGAGGATTTTATGACTACAGCAGGATTGTTACGGCAGGAACTCCATAAGCAGGTACAGGACCTCAGGACTTTATATCGAAGCGCACTACGCTTGGCGGTAACCGATGACTTGGTGGAGGCACTGTTTCAGATTGTCGCCGATGACCTAATTATGTCCACTTCACTGAAAAGGATCCTTGCTTTATATTATAATAAAGACAAAGATATCCTTGAGTGCAAGGCCCATCGCGGGTTTAATGGCCATCCCGTTTCATCGCCATTGAAATTTGAGGCAGTTAATGGATTGATGAAAAGGGTCTATTCCCAACGTGAATCCCTGAATGTCATACATTTTGATTCCACAGACAGTATTGGCTCATCGATGCCTACGGAGTGCCAAATTCTCGAACAAGACTATGTTGGCTCGGAAAAGCAGAGAAGGCAGGTAATTAATGTCTGTCTGGTAGGTGAAAAAGCAACAGCAATAGACTTTCCTCATTGGACGGGCCTGAAAGAAGGCTCTATATTTTCGCTTAAAGAAGAGGATCAAACCGTTAAGGATCTCCTGGGCGGTTCATGCTCTTTTTTGATCTTACCTGTAGTTGGAGACGGCAATTTTTTGGGATACGTTCTTGCCGACAAAAACAGTTGTGATACCCCTGTCTCTTATTGTGAGGCGCGTTTGGCCTCAGCTCTGGTGAGCCATGCTTCCGAGCTCATTGCCAGGGCTGCCAGACAAAAAGAGATGGTGGATAAGATAGAACAACAGAACAGAGAACTAAAGATCGCCCATGATCAACAGGCCGGATTCCTAGAACAGAGTGAGCACCTCAAAAGTTTTTATGAAAGCATCATACAAAACCTCAAAAGCGGACTCATAACGATGAATCAGCAGATGGAAATCAGCCATATCAACAGGTCTGCTGAGGAAATGCTGGGATATCATAAAGGTGATCTGATCGGAAAGTCAATTCGGGTCATTTTGTCTGATTCGGAGAAGGCCGAAGGCTGCGTGTTAAGAGAACAGGTCGAGGCACTGGATATTGATTGTGGTCTTGTGTCAGAAATAAAGATGCAGTGCAAAGACGGATGCCAGCTCCCTGTGGAAGCGTGTTTTTCAGTAATTATGGATTCGGCGCAGGAAATAAAGGGGCTGAGTTGCATCTTCCGGGATATTAGCGAAAAAAAGCTTATGGAACAGCACCTTGCCCGGATAGAGAGACTGGCCTCGTTAGGGGAGCTGACAGCAGGCGTGGCCCATGAGATAAAGAATCCCTTGGCCGGCATTAACGGAGCGCTTCAGATTTTGTCCCAGTCGTTTTCCACGGAAAGTCCCGAATGGGAGGTCTTCAAAGAGATATTCAGGCAGATAAAGCGTCTGGACCAGTCTGTCCAGCACCTGCTTGAGTTCGCCATACCTGTAAAGCCGAATTTCTGTTCGATAAAATTGATAGACGTAATAAACAGGACAATGCTCCTTGTTGCCAACAGGATAAAGGCCGAACGGATTGAGACCAGGGTGAATTTGGACAGCGGTCACCCCCCCATTCAAGGGGATCCGTATTTGCTCCAACAAGCCATACTTAATATTTTGTTAAACGCGCTGGACGCCATGAATCCTGGAGGTCTTCTGGAGATCCATACATGCTGGGCGGATAAGGCTGCTGGCTGCTCGCGTATAAAGTGTATCAGCTCCTTGAACAGGACATTTGCGCAAGGTGTAAGAGTGATTATCCATGATACTGGTTGCGGCATCGCTGCCAAGGATCTTGATTCCATTTTTAATCCGTTTTGTACTTCTAAGACCCATGGTACTGGTTTGGGCCTGTCTATAACCCACCGGATTATCGAGCAACACCATGGCTCCGTTTTTGTGGAAAGCGACCTTGACGCTGGAACCATATTTATTATTAATCTTCCCTGCCACCAGACAGAGACGGAATCATTGAGATGACTAAACGCATATTGGTTGTTGATGATGAGAATCTGGTCACATGGTCTTTGGAAAAGGCCCTTTCCGAGGCCGGTTATTCCGTAGATATAGCTGCTACCGGCGAGGAGGCCAGGCAGAAGTTTGAGATATTGTCCCCTCACGTGGTCCTGCTGGATGTCCGGCTGCCGGACGCCAGCGGACTAAACTTGCTTCAGGAATTCAAGGCCCAGGACAAAGACGTCATAATCATTATGATCACCGCCTATGCAGATGCGGACTCCGCTGTTCAGACCCTTAGGGACGGGGCTGAAGATTATGTAGGGAAACCCTTTGACCTTAAGAATATCAAACACATAGTCGGCAAAGCCCTGGAGAAAAAATACCTCAAGCAGCAAGTGGATTACTTCCACCGTGAAATCAAGCGAAAATATACATACGATAACCTGGTAGGCAACTCTTCGACCATGATCCAGGTCTTCAAGATGATCAAGATCTGCGCGGAAACCGATGCCAAAACTGTGTTGATCCTTGGAGAAAGCGGCACCGGCAAGGAGCTGGTGGCCCATTCCATCCATTTTCATAGCGCCAGGTCCGAGGCGCCGTTTATAGAGATCAACTGTGCGGCCATACCGGAGAATCTTCTGGAAAACGAACTCTTTGGCCATGAACGCGGCGCCTATACTGATGCCGGAAGCAGATACAGAGGCATATTTGAGTCTGCTGAGGGGGGCACAGTCTTTCTGGACGAAATCGGAGACATGCCGCTGACTATGCAGGCCAAGATCCTGAAGGTGATTGACAACAAGAAATTCAGGCGGTTAGGCGGGGGGCAGGAAATAGAATCAGACGTTCGCATCATTGCGGCAAGCAATCAGGATCTTCTAGGGCTGGTCAGTGAGAAGAAATTCAGGGATGACCTGTTCTTCCGCCTTGATGTTATGAATATCCATCTTCCTCCTCTTCGGGAGCGTAAGGAAGATATCACGGCTTTGGTAAATTACTTCATCGAACGACTCAATGAGGAGTATGGCTGGGCGGTAAAAGGAATTTCTGAGAGAGCATTAAATTGCTTGATGAATTATAATTGGCCTGGTAATGTCCGCGAACTGAGAAATGCCGTGGAAAGAGCCATGATGCTGGAACAGGGGAAGACATTGAGTGCAGAGCATTTCAACCAAGAGATCACCAGTTTTGTACGGAAAGACGATAGAGGTCTCCAAAATGAAGCTCAGCAGGGTGTAGTTCAATCAGGCAATGGAAAAATCGTACTGCCGCCTGAGGGTATAGCTTTTAAAGAGGTTGAGAAGGATCTGATCAGACAGGCCTTGGAGAGGTACAGAGGAAATCAGACCAAGGCTGCCAAGTGCCTCAGGATGACCAGGGATACCCTGAGATACCGGATGAAGAAGTATGATTTTCAATTACAGGAATGGAAGATGTAGAAAACCAATGACAAAGGGTTCAAGGTTCAGAGGTTCACCGAAATGTAATCCTGAACCCTGAACCGGGCACATTCACACATTGGGGGAGGGGATACACAAGCGCTAAGTTGTAAAGATGAACATCGAACATCGAACGTCCAACATCGAATGAAAAAACAAACACCCAATACCGAACATTCAACAGCTATTTCTGTTTCTTCATCTTTTCCCATTCAACGTTCGATGTTGAACGTTCGATGTTCGACGTTCATTACTAAACTTAGGTCCCCCAACATGTGAATGCGCCCGTGTCTGAACTGCCTTTTCGTTCAGACATTAGCTATGCCTCAAGAGTACCAGGATGTCTCCCCCTGGTTTTTCCTGCAAAAGACGCACCTTTCCCAACCGGGCAAGCTCAAGTATTGCCAGAAACGTAACGACGATCATTTCCCGATCTTCTGAAGAAAATAACTCAAAGAAACGGATACTTCCT
>JAUWGF010000155.1:0-4493 GCA_030606515.1 Deltaproteobacteria bacterium
CGAGGAAAAGAGACAGGTAATAGCACAGATGATGTCCAAGGAATTTAATTCTCCTGCCACCTCGAGTTGCGGCCGGTTTTTTGACGGCATTGCGGCAATCCTTGGTCTGAGGTTTGAAACAGACTACGAGGCCCAGGCAGCCATGGAGCTGGAGTCCCTTGCCTGGAAGGCTTTTGATGGAATGCCTTTTTCGCGGTTTAGTGTTTCCCAAAAGGAGGGATATCCTCTGATGCTTCAAGAAAAAAAAGGCATCTGGATCATAAAGCACCAGGGATTGATTGAAGCAATTATCAAGGACCTCAGGGACCAGGTGCCCGGGGAGGTCATTGCCATGCGTTTTCACACCTGGCTTGTTGGTTCTATTGTTCAGCTCTTGAAAATGCTGTCCGATAACACTGGCATAAAGACCGTGGTGCTTGGCGGAGGCTGTATGCGAAATACACTCTTGCTGGAAGGTTTAATGGATCTCCTTGGCCGTGAAGGCTTTCATGTCTATGCTGGAGAAAAGGTCCCTGCAAATGACGGTGGACTGTCCCTGGGGCAAGTTGTAATTGGAGGAATTAGTAATGTGCCTGGCCATTCCCATGCGGGTCATTAAGATAAAGGGAAGTGCTGATGATATGTCAGCACCACAGGTTGCTATTGTGGATACAGGCGGGATACAGAAGGAGATACGTCTGGATGTAGTCAACCGCCGGCCAAATATTGGAGACTATGTATTAGTACATGCTGGTTTTGCTATATACGCCCTGGACGAACAAGAGGCGGAGATAAACCTGAGATTGCTGAGAGAGGTGACAGAAGGGAAATTGGGTAAACGGTGAAGCACATTCACGAATTCAGGGACAAAGGTCTTGCGAGTTCCCTTGCAACAGAACTTGAGCAGCTGGTAGATGGACCTGTCCGGTTTATGGAGGTCTGCGGCACGCATACAATGGCGATATTTCGTCATGGCCTGCGTTCAATCCTTCCGGAAGATCTTCATCTTATATCCGGACCCGGTTGTCCTGTATGTGTGACCTCAGCAGGACATATTGACGCATTTATCAAGGTCGCACTCATACCCCGGGTCACCATAGCCACCTTTGGGGATATGGTCCGTGTGCCCGGAACAAGTGGTTCCCTTGCACATGCAAGGTCCCAGGGTGCAAGAGTTGAGGTGGTCTATTCCCCTATGGATGCCCTGGATCTGGCAGAGCAGCGTCCAAAAGACCTGGTTGTGTTTCCGGCCATCGGGTTTGAGACCACAGTCCCAGGCGTGGCTGCCACCATTTTAGAAGCAAGACGCAGAAAACGAAAAAATTTTACTGTCTTTTCCGCTCACAAAGTCATGCCACCGGCCCTTGATGCCCTGATGTCATACCAGGGACTGCAAATACAGGGCCTGTTGTGTCCCGGACACGTGAGCACGATCATAGGGGCAAGGGCCTATAAACCCTTGGCGGAGCGATATAACCTGTCCTGTGTAATTGCAGGCTTTGAGCCTATTGACATTCTTCAGGCCCTGATATTACTGACAAGACAGGCCGGAGAGGGTAGGGCCGAGGTTGAGAACGCTTATCCCCGGGCTGTTTCGTGGGAGGGAAATGTCCGTGCACAGGGTTTGATCTCCAAGGTCTTTGAGCCGGTTGATGCAGAATGGCGGGGCATGGGGATTATTCCAGGGAGCGGTCTTGCTCTAAGGCCTGAATTTTCGGAATTTAATGCTCTGGAACGCCTGGATATTAAAATTCCCAAGGCCCCGGAGCCCAAGGGTTGCCGCTGCGGGGAGATCCTGATTGGGCAGTGCCTGCCTCCGGACTGCCCCATGTTTGCCAAAGAGTGTACTCCTTTGGAACCTATAGGCCCGTGCATGGTTTCGACAGAAGGGACCTGTGCTGCGTATTATCGATATGGAAGATGAGGGAAATTGAAGAATAAGACTATTCTCCTGGACCATGGAAGCGGCGGTCTTGCCAGCCAGGAGCTTATTAGCGGGCTTTTCCTGAAGCACTTGGGAAATCCAGTGCTTTCTGTCCTGGAAGACAGTGCGGTTATTGAGACCGGGGCGGGCCGTTTTGCCTTTACTACTGATAGTTTCGTAGTAGATCCTGTTTTCTTTCCCGGCGGAGACATAGGCTCACTTGCAGTGCACGGCACTATAAACGACCTTGCAATGCGAGGAGCCCGGCCTCTGTGCCTGAGCCTCGGTATGATCCTGGAGGATGGTCTAAGCCTGGCCGATCTGGAGCTTATTGTTATTTCCATAAAGGAATCCACGGAGAAAGCGGGAGTGCCGGTGGTAACCGGTGATACTAAGGTGGTCCCAAAGGGCAAGGGGGACAAAGTATTTATCAATACTTCGGGCATTGGGACAGTGTCTGATGGAGTATCCATATCTGCCAGTGAGGCAAGACCAGGAGATATCATACTGCTTTCAGGCACGATTGCAGACCATGGTGTGACTATCCTGACTCGCCGGGCAGGGATCTCCATCAAGGGGGACCTTAAGAGCGATACAATGGCCCTCCACAGGTTTGTTCAGACTCTTGTTGAGGCGTTACCAGGAGCCCTCCATACTTTGAGGGACCCCACCCGGGGAGGAATGGCCACGGCCCTAAGCGAAATCGCCAAAACAGCAGAAGTCGGGATGGAAATAGAGGAATCCAGCATACCCATCAGGCCGGAAGTAGAAGCTGCGTGCGAACTCTTAGGTCTGGATCCGCTTTATCTTGCCAGTGAGGGAAAGTGCCTGGCCTTTGTAGCGCCTGACAGGTCAAAGCGAGCCCTTGATATAATGCGCTCACAGCCGGAAGGTAAGGATGCCGCCATTATCGGCATGGTTACCAAAGGTCCGGCAGGAAGGGTTGTGCTCAAGACCGCGGTTGGAGGGGCAAGACTGGTGGAGCCCCTGAGCGGCGAGCCGCTTCCAAGGATCTGCTGAAAGTCTCAGACTTTCATATAAACTTGATACTGATAATTAGGGTTTTTCTCAATACACCCACTTGCCGCGGGTAAAACGGAAGATCTCGGTAACATGAATCTTTTTAGTCAACATCCCGGGACTTTGAAAGGTCTTCTGCCGGCTTTCACCTTTTTTTAAAAAATGCTTTTCCGAGTAACGCAGGATTCCGACAAAGGGCGTCTCAGGAGAGCCTGTCTCTTTGATGGAAAACTCACACTCCGGCCCGTAGCACACGTATCGACCAACAAAGCCTTGATCACGTGGAATAATATCAAGGCCTCGAATGTTCATTTTGCCAATCCTGTCCAGTTTGGACATCCAGACATTGACGAATTGCTCAAAACTCTTTTGAGCCGCTGGTTTCCCAGGATCCGCTACGGCGGTAGAAGGCCCTGACAGAGTCAGGGCCAGTACCGCTGAGAGCAAAATAAGGTAACGTGGATGTCGATTTCCCACGGGTATAAATACCTAGTCCAGTATTTTGAACACCACACGGCGGTTCATACTTCGGCCTTCCCGTGTATGATTGTCAGCTATCGGGTCGGCCTCACCGTAACCTACAGTCTCCAGACTGTTTTGAGCGATTCCCTTCTCGACCAGATAATTACATACAGAGGCTGCTCTGCGCTCAGACAGACCCTGGTTATATTTCTCCGGCCCTGTCCAATCGGTATGCCCCTCAATAATTACTTTTATATCAGGATTTACTTTTAATATCTCAACTGCTTCATCAAGGACCGGCATAAATTCGGGCTTGATATTGGATTTGTCAAAGTCGAAGTTGATTCCACGTAAAACTATTTTTTCTCGAACCTCGACCACGACAACCTCTTCTACAACCTCTTCTACAACAGCGGGTTCGGGTTCCGGCTCAGGCACGGGCTCAGGTATAGGCTCAACCACCGGCTCTGGGGGAACTACAACATCCTCTTTAGCCAATATCGCGCCAATTGCTCCACCTACAAGTCCGCAGGCAATGGCCCCTGTTAATGCTGCTTTATCAGGGTTACTGTCGTTCTCGTGTCCAATGGCAGCTGCGGTTCCGCCGCAAACTGCGGCTCCTATGGCAGCTCCCGTCATGAATCCTTTCTGGCGGGCCGTCATGTTTGCGCACCCGGAAACGAGCGACACCGCACACAATAAAATCAGACCAATTCGCAAAAACTTAACCATACTACCTCCTCTCCTAATGAATATTTTAGACTTTTATGCTTCGTTGCGCCCTACATGAGGGCATGTGGGTTGGGTGATGAAAAAATGGATTTGATTCTATTTTAGATACACTAAACCTCATATGTCAATATATCATTAGGCGTTATTTCTGATTTTTTAACCACAGATACCCGCAGACATACACAGACAGGCATTTTTCTTACCTATGAATGGGGAAAACATTTCAGGGAATATTAGGGCGAAGCCCCTAAATTCTTTTTCCACAAAAGACTATATCTCACCGGATGTCACCATGTTGCAGAGTAACTCCCTGTAGTTTATGCCCGCCTCCTTGAACCCTTGGGTACCGAAATTCATATTCGCCTCGAGGATAAGA
>JAUWGF010000107.1:0-6407 GCA_030606515.1 Deltaproteobacteria bacterium
GGTTCCGCATGTGGTAGGTCAGACCCAGCTAATTCTCTTTGCCGCCTTTGCCTTCATACTTCTCACGCTCTCCGGCATGTCTCCCGCCGAGATGAGGGCTGTCAATGTTGATGCTGATTGGTTCTACCGCAAGGGTAGCGGGCTTTTTTACCGGGTCATGGATATTAGCATGAACGGGTTGACCAGGGTCGCTGACAGGGTCATTGTAGTAGAGTTGACTGGATCTATCTGCCGCATATCCCAGCGCTGGCCCGAGGTCCTCTGTCTTGGGGTTATGATTCCCCTATGGAGTATTGCCGGTGTAAAGGGAAAAGAACTCGAGGGCAAGATCGAAAGAACTCGAGTGGCCTTGCAAACACACACCTCACCCATAGGGATCAGTGCGGCTATGGCTACGATTTTTTTAGTGTTAATTTACCTGTTGATGTGATATAAATATAAAAATAATCGTTCAAAGGTTCAAAGGTTCAGGGTTTACCGAAAATTTGAACCATTGAAAGGTAACCCTGAATGGTGAACCCTGAACCCGTGAACGGTTACAAAACCATCAAAGATGCTGGCACGGAGAGGAGAAACAAATATTTGGCTTCTATAGAACAACTGAAAAGAATTCGACTCTTTGAAGATTTGACTGACGGCATGCTGGAACAGTTGCTTCCCCTGGCTCAAGAGCAATCGTTTGCGGAAAGGGAGATCATTTACGAACCAGGTAGTGATGCCACCCACTTTTACTCACTGACCACAGGCAAGGTATTACTCCAGGCAGAGCTTGCCTCAGCCCTTATTATTTCCCTCGGGGCCATCAAGCCGGGGTACTCATTCGGCTGGTCTGCCCTGCTTCCCGGGCCCGCCCATACCGCCCTTGCTGTTTGTATGGAACCATGCGAAGTCCTGGTCATGCCTGGAGACGAATTTAAGGCCCTTCTTGATCAAGACCACACCATGGGATTCCTGGTTATGCAAAAGACTGCCACGATCCTTGAGAACCGCTTGGAACGTCGTACAGCACAGTTTGTCAAGGTTATAACCAAACACCCCGATATAGCAACACTCTTGGGTTTCTAGAAGGGGGATTAGCCTTCATGTGAGTGTGGCTCAGAGGGTAGCCTGATGACAAAAGTTGACCCTTTTCCAGGTTCAGAGTCTACTCTTATGGTTCCGCCATGCTCGTGGACTGTTTTCCGGGTAATCAGCAGGCCGAGGCCCGTACCTCTTGACCCCTTGGTGCTGAATAGAGAGCTGAAGATCTGCTTTCTTACGGCCTCATCCATACCACAACCATTGTCAGAAACCTGAAGAATAAACGCTCCATCACTTTCGCGCCTTGTGGTCACCCGCACCAGGTGTTCCTTGCCCTCGTCTTCATCAAATATAGCGGCATCAATGGCATTGGAAACCAGGTTAAGCAGACAGCGATGAATTCCTTTGGGGTCTAAAGATGCATCGCCTATGGTTGGATCAAGATCTCTGACAATCTCTACTCCGGATTTTTTTGCCTTGAGATCCATTAGGTTGCATACCTCTTCCGCAATTGCATTCGGGGAGCACTTTTCATATTCAGGCTCACGTTCCTTGGAATAGTTGAGGAGATCCATAGCCAGGCCGGAGACCCTGTCAATATTCCTTTGTACCATGTCCCAGCCAGTGCTAAGGCTATTCATATCCTCCTTCTTAAGTGCGTTGTCTACTATATAGACTCCTCCACGCAGACCACCCAAGATGTTTTTTATACAGTGGGCAAGTCCGGCTGCAGTTTCTCCAGTGGCAGCCAACCTTTCGGATTTGATCAATTCCTGCTGTAGCTGCTTGATCTCCCTTAGATCGTGGAGAAAACCCACACTGCCAATGACCTCGCCGTTTTGATACAGCACAGTTCCTGAAAACTTTGCCGGTATCTTGTTATTGTCCTTTCCCAAAACGAAGGTCTCTTGCCAGCCATGCATGTCCTGCCTTTGGCCTTTTCTGCTATTCAGATTTTGCCTGATTTCTTCGGCTGTCTCTGGTAGATAGAGACTACTGATATCCATCTTCCCTATTACTTCATCCTTAGAATATCCGAATATTCTCTCCGCCCCTTGATTAAAGATCATTATTTTTCCCTGCTTATCAGTGCCGATTATACCGTCGATGGAATGCTGAATCAGGTTGTCTTCAAACTCGTACCTCTGCCTTATCTCCTCTGTAGCTTGCTTTACCTTATCTTCAAGATTGTCGGTATATTCCTTGAGCATCCTCCTTAAACGAAGCCTTTCCTCGGCCCGTTTTAAGGCAACTGTTAGGGCTTCGTCCACAATAGGCTTGGTGACAAAATCAGAGGCCTCAAGTTGCAGAGACTGGATAGCCACGTCCATATCGCCATGCCCGGTAACAACTATTACCTCGGTTTCAGGGCTTATTTTCTTAATCCTTTTCAATACCTCGATGCCATCCATACCGGGCATCTTTATATCAGTTAAGACAATTGGGGGGGCTTCTTTCTCAAATAACTCAAGGCCGCTTTTGCCATCCTCTGCCGTCAGCACCTCGTAGCCATCAGCTCTCAGTGACATTCCCACAATTTTTCTCGCCGGCTCTTCATCATCAATAAGTAAAAGCTTCAATAGATTGCTCCACTGTTAGAACATTATTTAAGGGTTTACAGAACGTTGAAATTAGAAATTAGAAATTTGGCCTTCATGCTATCGTGCCAGACCATATCTGATAACTCTTCTGCCAATTTGTAAACATCCAAATCGTAAACTCATTTCATCTTCCGCAAATTTCTACTTTCCAATTTCAAGTTTCAAGCATTTGAACATGGAGGAAATTTCAACAGGAATGTTGTACCAGTCCCTACCTCAGTCTTTACATCTACAGTTCCACCATAATCCTTGACAATTCCATAGCTGATGGACAGGCCTAATCCCGTTCCAATACCCACTTTTTTAGTAGTAAAGAATGGATCAAATATCTTATCCAGTACATCTTCAGGGATACCATTTCCTGTATCAGACACAGAAATTGCGGCCCGTCCTCTGTCTGAAAATGACTTTATTGTCACTTTACCACCTGGTTTGCCTTTTTCCTCAATGGCTTGCCGGGCATTGACAACCAGGTTCAAAAGGACTTGCTCTAACTTGTTACTATCTGCCATTATATGGGGCAGGTTATCATCCAGGTTCGACTCTATCTCTATATTACGTACTTTGAACTGTTGTCCCAATATCCCAAGGATATTTCTGACAGGCACATTTACATCAAGCTCTGTTGTCTTGACACCAATCCTTGAAAAGTCACGCATATGATTGATGATTGCCGATGCCCTATCCACCTGACCAACAATTTCTTCAGTCACAGTTCTTAATTGTTCATCCTCAATCTTTTGGCCCTTTTTGATCATCTTTGACAGAAGCGTGGCGCCCATTCTAATAACACTTAACGGTTGATTTAACTCGTGGGCTACGCCTGATGCCATCTCACCCAAGGTGGACATCTTACTGGCCTGGACTAACTGGGTCCTTTTTTCTAATTTCTTTATCTCTCTTTCAGAAATATCCAGTCTAGAGACCATATGTTTAAAGGAATCTGCCAACTGGACCGTCTCGTCACCCACATGGGTTTTATATACTTTGCATTGACGACACTCGTCCAGCTTTTCCGGAAAGCTTCCTGACGGCTGGCCAAAACAGAGTGTTCCGTCCACGTACCAGCACATTGTCGTAGTATTTCCATACGCAGGGCAGTCAGTTTTTGTGCATTTTTCTATCTCCCAGCATTTGACCTCTCTGCCAAAATCAAGCCCTGTTTTTCCACGGCTGATTTCATCGGCTAATCGCGCAAGTTGGGCAAGAGGCCGGGTAACGAATCTGGATAAGAAGATGAATAAAAAAAGACCCACAATCACAAGGGAAGCCAGGCCCCAGATAATCTCTCTATTTCTGACTTCTGCTACTCGTTCCTCTACTGGGCCCCAGCTAATCCCTACGGTTAGAACCCCTAATATTTCATTTTCACTTCCATGGCATTTATAACAGGTTTCCTCATTTGGGATAGGCATGGCATGGAGAAGTATCTTTTCTCCCCCGTGCGCCTCCAGGTCTTTCACCAGGGAACCGGTGTCTAATGCCTCTTCGGTGGCCTCTGAATCGTCAAGCTTTTTTACATTGGCTGGTAATCCACTGTATTTGATGGTGCCTGTAAGATCGCAAAGATTTACTACTTTCAGGTCCGTTAATTTATACAAGCTTTCCAAGATTGCCTGCACGGCCTCCATATCTCCGTCGAGCATGGGGTACTCAATACTTCTCATTACCGTGTCACTGATCTCATATGCCCGATCCTCCTGCTTTCCAAGGTGAAACTTTATTCGCGTCACCATGTCATAGTAAGTAAGGATGCCTATTACTATGATTAAAATTACGCTCATACCCATTATCACCTTTTCCGTGACGCTGGTTATGTGGAGCCTTGCCCATAATCTATCCAAAAGAGGTGTCATTTTACCTTTTCCTCAATTTCCCCTAGGCTCATGCTAATGATGGCATGTAGTGCAGCGTTTAATACCCCGGATGCTTGTGCCCGCTGTGACAGCTTGTACAGATATTCTTTGGAATGCTCAATGTCTTTTGATGTTCCAGCCTGGTCGGAGCCTTGAGATGTAAACTGGCCGGACCATGGCAACTTTCACACTGTTTATTGACCATCCGCGGGGTTTTTTCCACACTGACAAATCCTCCCGGTTTCCCAAAGCCGGTCGTATGGCAAGGGAGACAGCCTGGGTCATGATCTTTTTTTCTCATCTGTATAACCCGGAAATTTCTTGCGTATATCCAGGAAAGATAGCTATCCACGTGCCCTGGATGGCATTCTTTGCACTTATCCATTCCTACAAAGACGGCTTTCTCTTTTTCAGCCCCCTTCTCTTTTTCAGCCCAAAGATACGGTGTGTTAAAGGCAAAGAAATATAGAGCAAGAAGCCCGGTAATCATGGTAATAGATAGTTTTTTCATTCTCATCTTCAAGCTCCTTTGATCATAATCTACATCGAAGATCCGGAAACAAATAGCATTTTATCGTACCGTGCGAAGCATGGAGAATAAAACGGTGCTGAATTGAGTAGCGCTCCATGCTGTTTTGCGAACTCTATAAATATTATATAGAAGCCTGGTCCTTGGATCAAGCACACCCAAGAATTTTAATCATATATTGGCATCCTTCACGACAAGTCAAAAGTAGTTTACACTTTGTTGATCTTGTATTTTAGCAGTGAAATTGGAAATTGGAAAAAATACAAAGATGTAGATGCTTTACCTAATTTCAAATTTCAAATTTCCAGTTTCGATATCGGCATTCAATTCGATAATACACGCTTTTTCGAAAAAAGTGTAAACTGGTGAATGAAGGATGCCCATATATTAAATGGAAATCTTAAGGTGAAGTAAAAACCTGCATTATTGCCATTTTGTCTTTCAAAGCGCGGCATTCTGTGCTATGTATTCGTTCAGATGAAGAAATAGGTTTACCTAAGGGCTTTCTCAATAATTATAGGAGTGAGGAAGGAAATGGCTAAAAAGATACTTATCGTGGACGATGAGCCTGATATTATCACCTTTATCAGTGCAGTTCTTGAAGAAAATGGCTATTCAAGCATAAGTGCCAACAATGGGATTGATGGGCTTGAACTCTTGCGCAAGGAGAAGCCTGATCTGGTTCTGCTCGACCTCATGATGCCCAAAAAAAGTGGCATTGCCATGTTTCAAGAGTTAAGGTCGGATCCGGACATGAGCGATACTCCCGTGGTCGTACAGACAGGGGTCTCTGAGGTGACCGGGGTCGATTTCAGGAACTTCATGTTCAAACAACCGCTTCGGGATGAAAAGAAATTTGTCGAGAGCACGGGATTGACAAAATATACTATTCCAGACGGCTATATTGAAAAACCAATTGATCCCGTCGAGTTGATTGAAGCAATTAAGAAAGCCTTAAAAGAAACGTAGCCGTTCACGGCTTGAAACTTGAAATTGGAAAGTAGAAATTGGGGAGAGATGAAACGAGTCTACACAAAAGCATGAAGGCCAAATTTCTAATTTCAACGTTCCGTTCGTGAAGTGCCCTGTAGATCCAATCCTTGCGTAAATTCCTCTGCTCTATACAAATCGATAAAACGGGCTTCTTAAACAATGGATTGAGACGACCTTGAAAGGTCGTCTCAATCCATATTTATTATTGGTTAATGTTCTTCTACCTCTTCCTCCCAGCCGGTTATCATGGTTATGATATGAGCCCAGAATGTATGGCCCAGGGTAGCCAGATACATGTGGACAAAAAGGAAGGCGGCAAAACAGCAGGCTACCAGGAAATGTATCCCGACCACTATTTTTACCCCGCCTAATGCTATCATCCATTTCGGCGTAATCAGCAAGAGCAGC
>JAUWGF010000175.1:0-3731 GCA_030606515.1 Deltaproteobacteria bacterium
GATGCCGGACGGCCGATTATTGCTTCATACCCCAACAGCCATACAGCAGACGCCTTTCAAAAAATTGGAAGAAACGTAATCAATGTCACACAGGCCCTATCTGAAGAGAATAAGGAAAAGAAAGAGGAATCGAACACATGAAAATTGCAATACCAATTGAAAACGGGATGCTGAGCAGCCATTTCGGCCATGCGGCCCAATTCGCTATAATAGATGTTGAGAATGGAAATATAGCCAAGACCCAACTCCTCGTATCTCCTCCCCACGAGCCGGGCTCACTGCCGCAATGGCTTCACGAATTGGGAGCTACACATTTAATATGTGGAGGAATTGGAGGCAGGGCTGCGGAATTAATAGCGGCTGCCGGGATACAAGTAATTGCAGGTGTAACCACCGCGGACCCGGCGCGGTTGATGGAGGATTTACTTGCCAACCGCCTCAAGGGTATAACAGGCTCCACATGTCCAGGACATGGCGAGGAGGGCCATCAATGTCAACATTAAAAGTAATACCTAAATTGAGCGATTAGCCTTTAGCGGTTAGCTATTAGTTAAATGATTACAGGATGTTTTGCTATTACAAACTTTCACCCGTTGGGTGCTATTTCTAATTAACGTAATGCCTTGATTTTTCAAAGCTAAACCCTAATGGCTAACAGCTAACCGCTTAACTTAGGTAATAGGTGAATGCTATGCCGATCTATGAATACAGATGTGAAGCCTGTGGAAAGGTTAACGAGATGTTGGTATTTCCCAACCAACTCGAGATAAAATGTCCGTCCTGCGGATCTGAAGATCTCACAAAATTGATATCCTCAAGCTCATCCTTTACCGGCTCCCATGGCTCAAGACTTCCCGGCCCAGGCGATACGAGTTGCTGCGGCTTCAGCCCCGGAGAGGCCCCGAACTGTGCAGGGCCAGGGTCCTGTTGCGGAAAGGCCTAATACATCTTGGAATACTTACCTCAACCACCCCCTGTAAATTCAATGAGTTGTAGAAATTCCGAGACATCTAATTATACCCTGCAGTTTGCTTCGGAATAGTTCATTAAAAGCCGGTACGCAAAAACCTGAAAAATCATTATTCATCATCTTATCTAAAAATCTATAGCCTCAGGCCAATTGATGGGCTACATTTTGGATGCCTAAAGACTTTTCAACGATAATATTGGTGACTGTGCTGTTAATTGCTATGATAAGGTCCTATATTGCAACCAACTTGACTATAGAATTGCCCTTGTATCAGGAATGCAAGTGCCTGTGAGGAGTTCTGTATGGAAACAGGAAAGGCCGCTGAGACCCTGACAAAAGAGCTTGAACAACTACTGCGGAACAAGATAGGGCCACTTTTTGAGCGTTACGGCCTGGACATCAAGGACCTGCTTACTCCCATTAAATGGAAGCCAGTGGTCCTTATAATCGGCAACTACTCATCTGGGAAATCGACCTTTATCAACGAAATCCTGGGAAGCCAAATTCAGCGCACTGGTCAGGCACCTACTGATGACAGCTTTACCATCCTGGCCGCACCAGAGCCCAACGAACCAGGGGGAGAAGTACCTGGCAGCACAGTAGTAAATGATGAGCGTCTCCCTTTTGCTCCTCTGAGGCACTTTGGTGAAAGCCTTCTATCCCATATGCGTTTAAAAAGGGTGACAAACACTCCCATACTCCAAGATTTTGCCATCATAGATACCCCGGGAATGCTGGATTCGGTCACAGAAAAGGATAGGGGCTATGACTACCTTGGTGTAGTGGGAGAACTGGCAAAGCTGGCAGACCTCATTATCCTGATGTTCGACCCCCATAAGGCAGGAACAATAAAGGAAACTTATCAGGCCATCCGGAGTACTCTCCCCGGCTCCACCGGAGAAGACAGGGTCATTTACGTACTAAATCGAATTGACGAATGCGAAAGCGTATCCGACCTTTTGAGGTCTTATGGGACCTTGTGCTGGAACCTTTCACAGATGACAGGCAGAAAGGATATGCCAAGAATATATCTTACCTTTGCGCCTCAGGAGGGCAAAGTGCCTCCCACGGGCTTTGAAACATGGATGAATGAACGGGAAGAGCTCAAACAGACCATGAGTTCAGCACCAAAGATGAGATTAAACCACATACTCCAGGAAGTGGATCGAGTCGTAAGGGAACTTGGCCTGGAAATAGAGGCCATGGTCGCTTTCCAGAAACGATTCATTCATAAATTCAAAGGGGTCCTCCGCACCTGGGGTATGGCAGCCATACTGGCCTTCTTCTTTGGAGAGCTGATTATGAATCTTTTAACCGGTTATCCGGACACCACGCTTGCAGGGGCATTGCTGGCCGGGAATATGAGTTTTGAACATTTCCTTTGGCCGATTGTGTGGGCCATGCTGGTCGTGGCATTAGCTTCTCTGTATGTTCAACGGATACTTTTTCCCAAATTCACAAAAAATACTCTAAAAGACCTTGATAACTTGATCCCCCTTGAGACCGCCTACAAAAAGGATCTCTGGAACAGGGTGAAACACCGGATACATAAACTCATAGAGGACCAGGCCAGGAGACAGATATTGATTACACACGGCCGATACCTTCGAAAGATAGAGCGTTTTCTCGATAAAGATCTAAGCCGTTTTTTCGAACGTATTTGAATTTAAAAAAGGAAATAACCTTAGTGCCTTGCCTTTTAGAAAAATCTTGAGTTTATAGTATCTTGAAAAAATTAAACGAATGGAGGCCTTATGTCCGGTCATTCAAAGTGGAGCACAATAAAACATAAAAAGGCAGCACAGGACGCCAAGCGTGGTAAAGCTTTCTCCAAGATCATAAAGGAGGTAACGGTAGCCGCCCGTATAGGTGGTGGAGACCTTGCAGCCAACCCAAGACTGAGGACTGCAATAGCGGCTGCAAAGGCCGAAAATATGCCCAAGGACAATATAGAGCGGGCAATAAAGAAGGGTACCGGCGAACTTGAGGGGGCAAATTACGAGGAAGTCACATATGAGGGTTACGGTCCGGGAGGCGTGGCAATACTGGTTGAAACTATTTCAGACAACCGCCAGCGCACCGTAGCGGATGTGCGGCATCTCTTTGCTAAGAGGGGCGGCAACCTTGGAGAGCCGGGAAGCGTGGCCTGGATATTCGAGAAAAAAGGACTCATACTGGTTGAGAAGGACGAGGCCGATGAAGAAACCCTTATGACTATAGCCCTTGAAGCAAATGCCGAAGATATACAAGAGCAGGAATCCGAATGGGAGGTATACACTGCCCCTGAATCCTTTGAAGACGTAAAGTCCGCCCTGGAGGCCAATAGCATTCCTGTACTGTCCGGCGAAATTACCATGTTACCCGGCAACACGGTCAGTATTGAGGACGAAAAGCAGGCAAGCCAACTCCTGATACTTATGGAGGCACTGGAAGAAAACAGCGATGTCCAGAACGTTTACGCCAACTTTGATATTCCTGATGAAATCCTTGAAAAGGTCGGCTAGGGATGCCAAGGGAGATCATCCTGGGTATCGACCCCGGATCGCGGGCTACTGGTTATGGAATTGTGTCATGTGAGGATAACAGGCTCCATTTCGTCAATGCAGGTATCATCCGTCCACGCACGGAACTCACCTTTGCAGAGCGGCTCGAAAGACTCTATTCAGGTCTAAAGGAAGTAATAGGCCGGCACAATCCAACAGTTTCAGCAGTAGAAGGCGTCTTTCATTCAGTTAACGCCAGGGCTGCTTTGCTACTTGGT
>JAUWGF010000078.1:0-7764 GCA_030606515.1 Deltaproteobacteria bacterium
CTAGAGAGGATATTGAAAAGGTTATTAGCGATTTGTCAGAGAAAGGAATGAAAGGGCAATACTTAAAAAATTCCATTAATTCTATGAACGACTTGATTAACAACGGCGAAAACCCTAAAAATGCAGGCAATATTGTCTCTCACGCAGCCCATGAAGCTCATGCGCAGGGATTAAAAGGAAGAGATTTAGCAAATAAAGTTCACGAAGCTATACAACAGAGAAAACAAGAGCGTAACCTCCTTAAACAACAAAAAAAAGAACAGAAACAAGAACAAAAACAATGGAAGATAAAACGTGGAAGAAAGGGGAAAAGAAAGTAGAAAAAAATCGAAATCACTTTAAAATTTCATTGCCTTTCATTGTGATTTACCGTGCTCCTCCTCTGGTGGTTTTCAAAATTTTCTGCATGACACAGCTCATGCCTGATACAAGTCATGTTTCTCGGCCTCGCAATCCTAATTATTTAACTTATTGCCAGTGTGTTAAATATCATTTGGAGAGATCTGAGAAGATCTATGACGAGTGCATTGAAAGTCAGTACGGGTTTTCCCATCCCTATCTCAAACAGGTCATTCACCAATATCTAGATTGTGGCGACCTACAGATGGGATTTTCCCCTATCAAATGCAGAGATTGTGGTCACGAATCACGCTTGACATTCTCTTGTAAATGCCGAGAATTCTGTTCTTGTTCTATCGAGAGGCCCCTTTGATCACAAGGTTTTCGTATATCTGCTATGTTTCAATACTTTTAATAACCTCAAAAACTTTTGACTACCAAACGAAACCTTGAATAAAATCTAATTTGGCTGTACGATCGATTATGGCACGCAAGTCTTGAACTCAAGGGTGCTGGAACAAATCACAATATGTTGTCGGCCTATCGAATAATGAGGGTGGTCAGGAAAACCGCTACCGGATGGAATGGACCAACACCTATATGAGAATCGATAATGTAACCATGCATGTTATTGAACATGACATCGCCCTGGCTTTAGATATTATGCTCGAATATAAGAAGACGGGAAAATTAGCCCATTATTAAAATTAAAGTGCTAATATTCAACAGTCTCAAATAACCATTGAACCGTGAACCCGGAACTTTGAACCTGTGTAGTTAACATATTCTAAAGAAAAAATTACTTATTATCCTTAGCTATCCTTCTCCGTTCTTCATCCCTTACCTCTCGTCTCAGGAGTTTCCCAACCTTGGATTTAGGCAGCATGTCTCTGAATTCTATGTACTGGGGCACTTTATAAGGAGCCAGCCTGTCCCTGCACCACTTGGTTAATTCGGACCCGCTGACACCCCTCACATCTTCTTTGAGCACTACGATGGATTTGATGCGTTCCCCCACCCTGGAATCTGGAACGCCCACCACACAGGCACCTATGACCGCGGTGTGGTCTTGCAGGACGGCTTCAATTTCGGAACAGGAGACCCTGTAGCCCTTATACTTTATTATGTCCGCACTCCTGTCCACATAGTACAGCTGGCCATCGTCATCCATCCTGACGAAATCTTTCATCCGGTACCAGGTCTTACCGTCTATCTCTACGTAGGATTTGGCCGTCTCCTCCGGTTTTTTCCAGTAACTCTTGGAGATATATTCGGATGTGACCAGTAATTCCCCTGATGTGCCTGTGGGAACGGTTTCCAGGGTATCCGTGTCTACAATCCTTATTTGCCTGGAAGGCAACGGCAGGCCGACGCTCCCCGTAACAGGCTCCCTGTCCAGGGGACTCATGGCTGTAAATCCCACCTCCGTTGAACCGTATACCTGGTATATGGGGACATTGAACTTGTCTCTCCACCGATTATACACCTCGAGGGGAAGGACATCCCCACCACTCCAGCAGTATTTCAGAGAGCTTAAATCAAACAGGTCAAGGCGGTCATTTTCCAAAATCATACGGTAAAGGGTAGGTGCACCCAGAAACAGGGTACCCTTATATTTCTGTATGGCATGTAAGATTGGATCCACCTGGGGTATGGGCATCAAAACAGCAGTATTGCCTTTGGTCAGAACCATCCCCAGAATAACCCCCTGGGCCATCTGGTGAAAAAGAGGGTTTACCATTATGAACACTTCCTCCCCATCTGCTATAAAACCCTCACCGACGCTGGTGATATCGTTGACAAAGGATACCATCCCCGTATGGGTGAGGATGCAGCCCTTGGGAAAGCCGGTGGTCCCGCCGGTGTAAAGGATATAACTGAGCTGCTCCCTGGGGTTAAGGTCAACTCTTGGTGGCTTAGGCGGGTATTTATGGATGAGACGTTTGAAGGAATGAATATCAGGGCCTTTTTCAATCACGCCGTCAGGTACCTTGTCAAACAGGAACCCGACGGCCCGTTTATACAGGGGAAGCAAGTCCACATAGGTGGTGACAATCGCCCTTTTGAGGCATGTATCAGGAAATACCTCCTGAATGTACCTGAAGTTTGTATCCAGGCATAGGACCGTTTCAGCCTCAGAATCGTTGATCAGATATCTCATCTCATGGGGTGTGTAGATGGGAGAGACCGGCACCGGAATAGCTCCTATTCGCTGAGCGCCTAAGTATGCAATAAGGAATTGGGGACAATTCGGAATATAAAGCATTACTTTATCATCTTTTCTGACACCCAATTCATGTAATGCGGTAGCGAATCTGTCGATAAGCTCCTTGATTTTTAGATAAGAGAATTTCTCGCCGAGATAGATAATTGCAGTCTTGTCAGCGTATTTTTCACATGCCCTTTCAAATCCGGTGATTAATAATTCATCGTATTTTCCCACGGTTACTCCTTGAACATACCCCTGACCGAATGGGTGTGGTGTCTGGTGGATTTTTTCCGGGGCACAGAGCTAAAGCCCAAAATAGGCAGACTTGACATCCGGGTTGTCCATCAGCTCCTGATAACTACCTTCCACAACCGCTCCACCATTTTCCAACACGTAGCCGTAGCCAATAATGGGCAGGATTGGTCTTGCGTATTGCTCGGAGATCAGTACAGAGATGCCAATTTCCTTATTGATATCCCTTACCGCCTCGGTAAGCACTTCCTCCATCATGGGACTCAGTCCCAGGAGGGGTTCATCCAGCAACAGCAGCTTTGGCTGGGCCATCATAGCCCTTCCAATGGCCAGCATCTGTTGTTCACCCCCACTGAGAAATCCCCCTTCCCTGTTTTTCAGCTCCTTCAGAGGCGGAAACATGGTGAAAACGTAATCGAGTGTTTTTTTGGCCTCGTCCCTGGTGGCTAAGATGCCGCCTATTTTCAAATTCTCCAGGACACTGCTTTCAGAGAAAATCCTGCGTCTTTCCGGACAAAGGATAATCCCAAGCCTCGCCCTTTCGCTGGCCTCCATGTTGATTATATCCATTCCGTCATATATGATGCTTCCCAGTACGGTTATCCGTTCCCCACCTCTCATCTGTTCCTTTTTCTTTATGTCCAGAATGATCCCGGAAATGGTATACATGAGGGTAGATTTGCCTGCACTGTTGGCCCCGAATACCCCGGTGATCCTCCCCTTGCTACAGCTCAGATTGATGTTGTTGATGGCCAGGGCATTTTCATAAAATACCATCAGGTCTTTGACTTCTAAGATGGTCATTGCTATGTCTCCCTCCCGAGGTAGGCCTTCCTGACTTCCTTTTTTTTCATGACCTCATCCGGGAGGCCATCAGCGATCTTTTGACCAAAATTCATGACAATGACCCTATCGGTCAGCCTGAAAAGTTCTCTCAACCTGTGCTCGATCATCATCATCGTTATCCCTTCCATCTGCAGTCTTTCCAGCAGAGGAATCATGGAGGTTATTTCCGACATGCTGAGCCCGGAGAAAATCTCGTCGCAGATGATAACTTCTGGCTTGAGGGCGATGCATCGGCCCAGCTCAAGTCGCTTCAGATAGCCCAGGGGCAGGGAACCGGCCGTTTTATAGGGCACCCGAGCATCGCGTTCGAAACCGATATCCTCCAAGATATCTATAGCCACACCATCCCTGTCTCCCAGCTTTCCGCCCCGACTTCGCCGAACGCGGGGAGAGTTTAAGGGGACGATGAGATTTTTGAATGCGGACAAACTGTGATATGGCCTCATGATCTGAAACGTCCTTGTAAGCCCAAGGTTGGCGATCTTGTGTGGTTGTATGCCTGTGATTTTTTTCCCTTTAAATAAAACTTCACCCGAATCGGGTCTTACAAAGCCAGTAATAAGGTTAACAAGAGTCGTTTTGCCTGAACCGTTTGGGCCGATGACTCCGAAAATCCCACCTTTCTGCAATGTAAAGCTTACATCCTCTACAGCCTGAACCCCACCAAATGCCTTACTGATATTCCTTACCTGGAGAACAGATTGTCCTTCCATGCTTATACCTCTTCCCAATGCTCAAATTGATGATATTTCCGCTCAATATAGTTCATTAACCCTTCAGGCTTGTATACTATAAAACCTATTAATATAAGACAATAGAGGACAACCCTGAGTTGTCCGAAGCCACGCAATGCCTCGGACATAGGGGTCAGGATGAATGCCCCCAATACCGGACCTACCAAAGATCCCATTCCGCCCATCACGCAGGCAGCGATGGGTAGTATGGAGAAATCCATGGCAAAAAGAGACAGTCCTAACCACCCATAAAGATGGCTAAGGTAAGCTCCGCCAAAACAACCCATCAATGATGCAATGAATACGGCCTTTGTCTTATAGGCTGTTATGCTGATACCAGAAGCCCTGACAGCCTGGTCATTATCCTTTATGCCGCGTAGAATCAAGCCGATATCCTCGTTGACCAATCTTCTGATTGCAAATAGTGACACGACAACCATACCCAGGATAAGATACTGTTCAACCCATATATTAGGTAATATCGCCAGGGCACTTATACCTTCGGTCCCCCCGAAAACATTGAGTGCAACAATAATATAAACCGCAAATAAGGGAAACATAAAGCTTACAATGGCAAAATAGATGCCTCTTAATCGAAGGCAAGGGAGTAAGACAAAGGTGCTGATCACAGCTCCGGCCAGCGTAGCAATAGGGATACACAGGAGTGGTGGCCAACCAAGATAGGCATTCAAGAGCCCTGAGATGTAACCGCCGGCTCCAATAAATAAGGCCCCACCCAAACAGACCAGGCCCACATATGCGGCCAGGAAATCAAAGGCCAGGGCCAGAATCGCATAGATACCGGCTGCGCACAGGACCCTCTGCCAGTACATATCCAAAATTAGGGGAAGCAAAAGCAGGCCCAGGATTAATACGGTTCTTGGCATGAGTAGATATGCCATCTCAGCCCATGAAGACAAGGCATATAGGCCTTCGGTTCGCACCTTTATGCTCCTGTCTAATCGCCTTTTCCGCCTGCTTCTCGTAACCAATTTTAAACCCTCTCCTCAAGCTCTTTCTGTTTTCCTAAGAGTCCTGAGGGCCTGAACAAAAGTATCAATATGATGGTTCCGACCAGCACGACTGACTCCCATACAGCCCCGAAAAAGACTGTACTAATTTTCATAGCAAAGCCGATGACAAAGGATGCCAGTACTGCGCCGGCCCAGCTTCCAAGGCCCCCGATGATGCATACCGCAAGGGCGTAAATCAGAACCTTATACCCCATTTCCGCTGTGATACACCCGAGTGGGAGGATCATCACAGCAGCCAATCCGGCTAACGCCGAACCAATAGAGAGAGATATCATTGCCGTTCGATCGGAATTTACCCCGAGCATCATGGCGGCCCTTTCGTCTTGGGCGATGGCTCTGAGGGACAAGCCCATCTTTGTATGGTGGGTAAAGAGCCACAACATTGCTACTATTGCTAACCCTGCCCCTATGATGATAAGCCGCTGATAGTCCACGAACACTCCAAATATGGTCAATTTACCTTCTATAAAGGGGTGTAGAATATAGAATGGACCTATGAAGCCCTTGAACCCAGCAATACCTTGCATCCGAAGACCTTCTAATATAATTAAGCTGACAGCAAACGAGGAGATAATCTCCGATGTTGGCATACCCCTCAAGCGTATGAGTATAAAACGATATATAATAAGACCAATCACTGCCGCTATAATCAGGGATAAGAGGATGGCAAGAGCATAATTTATCTTTAGATCATTCACAAAACTCCAGGTCAAAAAGCCGACTAAGACATATATGGAGCCATGGGCAAAATTGGGTATCCTGCTCACGCCATAGACCAGTGTAAAACCAACGGCTATAAGGGAAAAGATAACACTATTGACTGTACCGTATATTAATATGTCCATAATCTAAGTATAGGAATTTCTAAACTTATTGAAACAACAGTTCTTCTATAAATATTATGCCTTAATACCCGCATGGAATAATGGAGTGTTGGAATACTGGAGTATTGGGAAAATTCGTGACAAGTGACGAGTTACGAGAGAAATTCTTTTTACACGTAGCTAAAGTTTTCATTTGAAAACCATTGCTCCAATACTCCAATTGGGGGCAAAGCCCGTAAGCTCGTATTTAAAATTGAACCAAGCCCCTCACCAGGGCGAGGGGCTTGCACGGTTATCGTTGATCCATATCACTTCAGCCATGGAGGCATCTTTATTTTACCGGTAGCAGCTGCCTCTGGAAAGATCTGTACTCTTTTGCCATCCTGCCATTGCACCCAACAGCCTAATACACTGGTCTTGGGATCATAACCATAGACGATCTGGTGATTTTTATCGAACCTGATGGTCCCCCGAACGGCCGGAAGATTCGTCTTCTCAAGTGCTGCTATCAGGGCATCCTTCTTTAGAGTTCCGGCCCTCTCAACAGCATCTTTCAATACATAGAGTGCTTCATAGGCGCTTACGCACCCGGTGCTCCGGGGGGGCACTCCCCACCTCTTCTTAAAGTTATTGTAAAATTTCATGGTCTGCGGCATGACATTGGCGGGGACACTGCCCGTCTCTGAGAGCGTAACCACTGTATAAGCTCCTTTGCCTTTTGTTGCCTTCCAGAAACCGGGATCCTCGGCCGCGCCAATAAAACCAAGGGGTAGTGCCGGCACCTCCATATCAGACCACTGCTTCAAGAGAATAGATGTTTCCGGCGAATAAGCCCACATGAATAAAACCTGTGCCCCAGATTTCTTGCACTCGCGCAGTGCCGTGGAGTAATCCGTAGTTCCAATAGGATGCTTGTCCCTGCCTACGATTTCCCACCCACTTTTTACAGCGAGCTTTTCTACAATGCCGGCGGCCTTGCGGCACATCAGGCTGTCGTCTATGGAAATAAACATCTTATTGAATCCGTACTTCTCATTGATCTGTTTTAGCAGATCAAGTCCTTCTTTGATATACCACTTGACGCTGCCGCTTGCCCTGAAGGAATACTTATACTTTTCGGGGTTACCGGCAACCTTCTTATCCCAGCTGGGAGTGTAGCAGCCAATGGATACGATATCCACAATCTTATACCTGGAGTACAGATCCATGGCTGCCATCCCACACTCTGACATGCAAGGACCGCCAACGATAACATCAGCCTTTTTCTGTAAAATCAATTTCTCTATTGCAAGGAGAACTTCACTGGTAGGTACACCGGGTTCCTCATCGCGGGAATCAATTATTTCAAGCTTAAGGGGACGCATCACACCGCCCACATTAACCCCACCTGCGGCATTGATTTCTTCCGCAGCTAAGATCATACCCCTCTCCCCATTCTGGCCATATGCACTGGCCCGGGGAACAGGAGCGCCCACAATTATGGGTTTACCCTTTTTTGCTGCGTTAGCATTGACCACCCCAAAGGT